>VGHV01000202.1 GCA_016868095.1 Betaproteobacteria bacterium | reverse complement strand
TTCGTTTCATCCAGCCTGGAAAGCCCAATCAAAACGCATTCATCGAGCGATTCAACAAGCGTTTCAGGGAAGAAGTGCTCAATGCCAATTTGTTCAACACGATGTCAGAGGCTCAAGAGGCAGCTGACGTCTGGTTGACGGATTACAACGAGTACCGCCCGCATGAGTCCCTGGGAGATGTGCCACCGGCCATGTTCAAACCCAGGGCGTTTCAACCGGAAATCTCTACTTTTAATTTGTAGCCTTGACAGGGAAGTCTACGCGTTGACTTGCGTACAGCGTTATTACCCACAAAGTAGCGAACCCACCAAAACTTGCTAGCGTTGTGCTTGTAGATGAATAGTTTTTTGGGGTAGTTGGCAATGTAGTGCTTCTCAATAGCAGTGGTGCGATGAGCTGCTGTTTGTGAGGCACAGGTTTGCGACTTCATTGTGCTTGAAACTATCTCATGTTTCATCAGCACATGCTATAGAAGAAAGCGTGTTTTTGCTACCAGAAAATATAATGAACGCAAGGGTGAGAGCGTGTAAAAGTAGTACGGCAGGATCGTGCTACTTTGACAAAACCAAGTACGGATAAAAGTGCTTGATTTTACAAGATTTTATTGGTGGGTGGTACAGGGTTTGAACCTGTGACCCCTGCCGTGTGAAGGCAGTGCTCTACCGCTGAGCTAACCACCCGGGAGTCTTGCGAGCGGACCTGAAGTATAAAGCGATTAAGGAAAATTTTCGGCACAATCCGACAAAATTTACTCAGCACATGCTAATCGACGAGCTCAAAACAGCCTTGGATGGTCTGCGTAGCCAATGGGCAGGGCAGTGGCTTGGCTTGACTTTTGTGCTGTCGGATTGCCTGGCTCGACTTCAGCACGACTCAAATCAGCATCCTAAACGTGAGCGTTATCATAAGTTGCGCCGAGCTGCTGGTGATCTTGCCTCCAGGGTCGAGGCAGTTCACGCTTCAATGGCACATAACGGACTTGAGGCGGCCTACCATAATCGATTGCATTTCGCAGATACCCTTTGGTGTATGACTGCACTTTTGCTTGCCTGCAGGCAGGCTTCGGTTGAGCCCCGATTGCAGGACGAGCAGGAAATGCTTGCGATCTTGATCATGGTTGTCCATGATTTCCACCATGATGGTCGCGTCAACCAACATTTGATGGAGATGGAAAATCACTCAGTGTCGCTTGCAGCGCCTATGCTCGATCAGTTTGGTATCGGTGAGGACGACCTTGACTGCATTAAACGTCTGGTTCAGCACACCGACCCGACAACGGTTGCAGAAAATCACCGCATCGCGTTACAACGACCGTTTAGCATTGGCGATCAAGCCTGGCTGCAAGTGCTGGCAAACGAATCCGATATTTTAGCGAGTTCACTGCCAGACTACGGCGAGTCGCTCGGCGAAGCGCTTTCTCGAGAATGGGCAGAAAAACACGCTGACATGGCGAAATCGGTGACGAGTCCTGCAGGGCGGCTTTATTTTCTTGAAAAGGTTGCGATTTTTAGCACGCCTGGCAGTCGCAGACTCGGATTACATCAGCTTCGTGAAACGCAAATTGAGGCCTTAAAGCAAACCCTCCGTAAGGCCTGACAGCTTCGCAGCGGTATAGTGATGGTTTGACCCATCACAAGCTGCAAAAACATGGCTTCAGCTGTTGTTAATCCATCGATTAGTTCGGTTATTCGGACCCGGTTTGCGCCTAGCCCAACCGGTTTTTTGCATATTGGCGGCGCTCGAACAGCACTATTCGCTTGGGCATATGCGCGTCATTTCGGCGGCCAGTTCGTGCTTCGGATTGAAGATACCGATGTAGAACGATCAACGCCAGAGGCAACTCAGGCGATTTTGGATGGTATGGCCTGGCTGAATTTGCAGGCTGATGAAGGCCCTTTTTTCCAGACAAAGCGGATGGATCGATACCGTGAGGTCATTGCGCTCATGTTGGACAAAGGCCTTGCCTATCGATGCTGGGCATCTCCTGAAGAGCTCGATGAGATGCGGGAGTCGCAGCGTGAACAAGGCCTAAAGCCTCGCTATGACGGTCGCTGGCGACCCGAGCAAAGCCTTGGAAAGTCACCGCCTCCGAATGTCTCGCCCGTTATACGCTTTAGAAATCCCGACGATGGCTATGTTGTTTGGAAAGATATGGTAAAGGGAACGATATCGATTGCCAACAGCGAACTTGATGACTTGATCATTGCCCGCTCTGATGGGACCCCTACTTATAATTTCTGTGTGGTTGTTGACGATCTAGATATGAGTATTAGTCATGTTATTCGGGGCGACGACCACGTTAACAACACGCCAAGGCAAATCAATATTTTGCGCGCTTTAGGCGGTCAGGAACCCGTTTATGGTCACTTACCCATGATCCACGGTCCCGACGGGCAAAAGCTATCCAAGCGTCACGGCGCAGTATCGGTGACCGAGTTTGATCGACAAGGATTCATTGCTGAGGCCGTCGTCAATTATCTTGCCCGGCTAGGTTGGAGTCATGGCGACGATGAGCTCTTCAGCCGAGAAGATTTTATAGCGTGGTTTGATGGATCCTCGCTATCACATTCGCCGTCGCAGCTCGATTACGATAAGTTGCGCTGGGTCAATCAGCACTACATCAAGCAAGCGAGCGAAGCCTATTTACTTGCGGAATTGCAGCGAAGGCTGGCTTGGCGTTCGCTGCATGCCAAATGGTTTGCCGATGATGCAGCGATGGTTTTGATCGCGCTTGTGAGAGATCGACTCAATACGCTTGAAGATCTTGCAGACTGGGCTTGTTCAGTATTGCTTGCCCCTAATCTTGAAGACCCTGTCATCGCACAAGGTATAAGTCAGGCCCTAAAACCTGAAGCGGTGCCCGCAGTTGAGGCTTTTCTTGGCAAGCTCAATACCAGTGCTGTGACAGGCGATCAATCCCTGGCCTGGACAGCCGCCGATATAGCCCAGGAGATAAAAAGCGTCATAGGCCTTCACAACATTAAGATGCCGCAACTGGCCATTCCAATCCGATGGTGGTGTTTTGGTCGCGGGCAAACCCCAGCGGTTGATGCGATGCTCAGCATCTTGCCACCTTCCATCGTTGCCGAGCGTGTCGAGGCAGGGTTGGATCATTATCGAGGAGCAGGTTCATGAGGCTAAATCCTAAAACTGAATTAAGAGCTTTGAGGCAAAGCCCCAAGACATTGCGAGCTCGACGGGGTCTTAGTGCAGCGCTCCTTTGGCTTGCGGTTTCGGCCAGCAATGCGTCCGATGGTGCAGCGCTTCATCAGAAAAGTTGCGCAAGTTGTCATAACGGTATGTTTCCTGGCGGAAAAGGCGAAATGAATTATTCGGCTGAATTTCGAAAAATCACGCAACTCACACAGTTACGGCAACGGGTTGAAACCTGTGCCTCAAGGGTTAACGCAGGCTGGTTTGATGAAGAAATTGATGGGGTCACCCAGTGGCTCAATCAGCGCTTTTATCGTTTTCCATCAGGCAAGTGAGGCCCGATCGTGTCTGGCAATAGCATTGGGCATTTATTTACCGTGACAAGCTTTGGTGAATCGCACGGGCCTGCAATCGGCTGCATCGTCGATGGCTGTCCGCCAGGTATGCTGCTTTCTGAGCCCGACATACAGCCTGATTTGGACCGCAGACGTCCAGGTACCTCTCGGCATGTCACACAGCGTCAAGAACCCGACCAGGTACAAATTCTCTCGGGCGTCTATGAAGGACGAACGACCGGTACACCGATCGCGCTTTTGATTCAAAATCAGGATGCACGCAGCAAAGACTATAACGCTATTGCTCAAAGCTTTAGACCTGGACATGCCGACTACAGTTATTGGCAAAAGTACGGTATTCGTGACCCGCGCGGCGGTGGGCGTTCTTCAGCCAGACTGACAGCGCCTGTTGTTGGCGCTGCTGCGATTGCGCGTAAATGGCTTGATGAGCAGTATGGTGTGCATGTGCGAGCTTGCTTGAGTCAGTTGGGAAGCCTGGCCATTGCCAAGGATGATTGGTCTAAAGTGCATCACAATCCATTTTTTGCAGCTACAGATCAGGACATTGCAGGCCTTGAGGCCTACATGGATGATTTGCGAAAGGCGGGCGACTCATGCGGAGCCCGGGTCGATGTTGAGGCGCATGGTGTACCCGTCGGTCTGGGTGAGCCTTTGTTCGACCGCCTCGATGCCGATTTGGCCCATGCACTGATGGGCATCAACGCGGTTAAAGGTGTTGAGATCGGGGCCGGCTTTCGTAGTGTCCTACAACTTGGCAGCGAACACGGTGATGCTCTCACCCCAGAAGGCTTTGCCAGCAACCATGCCGGAGGCGTTTTGGGAGGCATTTCAACGGGGCAGCCGATTACCGCGTCGGTTGCGATTAAGCCAACCTCAAGTATCCGTAAGCCCAAACCATCGATTGATTTGCAGGGACGAGCCACCGAGGTTCAGACCCTCGGGCGTCATGATCCCTGTGTTGGTATTCGCGCTGTACCGATTGTGGAGGCCATGGTGCTTTTGGTGCTCATGGATCATGCGCTTCGCCATCGTGCGCAGTGTTCCGAAGTTCAAACCATCACACCGAGAATCGCCGGCACCCGCGTGGCATAATCAACCCCCTGATTTACAGGGGATTTTTCTGATGGCTGCTCAAGCGAGAACGCTTTACGACAAGCTTTGGGATGAGCATGTGGTGCGTACCGAATCAGATGGCACGGCCTTGCTCTACATTGATCGTCATTTGGTGCATGAAGTGACCAGTCCGCAGGCTTTCGAAGGCCTGCGTATGGCGAAACGACCTTTATGGCGCGCCGAATCGATTGTTGCGACCGCCGACCACAATACGCCGACCACAGGTTGGGAGCGTGGACTTGACGGTATCGATGATCCGATTTCGCGTGAACAAGTGGTCACACTGGATCACAATATTGCTGCGTTCAAGGTGCCGGTGTATTTCCCGTTTCTTGATCAACGCCAAGGTATCGTGCATGTGATCGGACCAGAGCAGGGCGCGACACTGCCTGGGATGACGGTGGTGTGTGGCGACTCGCACACCAGCACCCACGGCGCCTTTGCCTGCCTTGCCTTTGGTATTGGAACTTCTGAGGTTGAGCATGTGATGGCGACCCAGTGTCTGGTCGCCAAAAAGATGAAGAACATGCTGGTGCAGGTGGAGGGCAATCTTCAGCGTGGGGTTACC
>VGHV01000201.1 GCA_016868095.1 Betaproteobacteria bacterium | reverse complement strand
AAAATCAGAAGGATCTTGAATCAGGCGGTGCTGTAACAACTCATCGATTATTTTTTCTCCGAGACCATCGATGTCAAGCGCTTTTCGACTTGCAAAATGAATCAGGCGCTGGCGCCGCTGTTCGGGACAGTCCCATTGCGCAAGACAGCGCCATACCGCTTGCTCGGGTTCGCGCGCAAGCGTCGATCCACACGAAGGGCAAAAGCTCGGGAATCGAAAAGGCTCGTTACGAATTTCCGGCAAAGGCTCAACTAAAGAGACCACTTCGGGAATGACGTCACCGGCGCGCCGAACGATGACCAGATCGCCAACTCGCAAGTCTTTTCGAGAAATTTCGTCCTGGTTATGCAAGGTCGCGTTGGTAAGCTGAACGCCACCAACTTTCACGGGCTTAAGCCTTGCCACTGGCGTAATAGCGCCGGTGCGTCCAACCTGCAAATCGATCGCGATCAGTTGCGTGACCATTTCCTCGGCTGGAAACTTGTGGGCTATGGCAAATCGCGGAGACCGGGCAATAAAACCTAATTGCTCCTGAAGCGGGTAAGCATCAAGCTTATAAACCACCCCATCAATGTCAAAGGGAAGATCTTCGCGCTTTTTACTAATGGCCTCATAAAACGCCATCAATGCATCAACATCGTGACATAGACGCCTCTCGCTATCGACGGTAAACCCGGCAGCTTCGAGCCATTGGAGCAGTTCGAAATGGCTATCAGCGAGCTTTGAGCCACGCAGCTCGCCGATGCCATATGCCATAAATCGTAAAGGGCGATTTGCTGTAATTTTCGGATCGATTTGCCGCAGACTACCCGCAGCAGCGTTTCGCGGATTAGCGAAACGCTGCTCCCCCAGCATCTGCTGGCGCTCATTGAGGCGTTTGAAGTCTTCACGAAACATCAGGACCTCACCGCGAATCTCGACCACCGAGGGTATGGATGTACTCCATAGTCGAAGTGGGACATTTCGTATCGTTTTTATATTTGCGAGAACATTCTCCCCTTCAGACCCATCGCCGCGAGTTGCTGCCGAGGTCAAGAGACCATCGGTGTATCGCAAGTTAACCGCTAAGCCATCAAACTTCAGCTCTGCGCAATAGGCAAATAATGTATCCGGGGCTAGTTGCGAGCGAACGCGCTTGTCAAAAGCATGTACATCCTCGCGATCAAATGCATTGGCAAGCGAAAGCATGGGACGCAAATGGCGCAATTTTCCAAAGGCATCATCGGGCGTCGCACCCACACGCTGACTTGGAGAATCAGGCTTCACAAGCTCAGGGTGTGTGGACTCGAGCTCGAGCAAACGTGCAAAGCATTGGTCATATAGCGCATCAGGTACAGTTTGGCTCTCGCCCCGGTAATAGGCCAGTGACCAAAGCCGCAATCGCTCACTCAACTGCGCAATCGCAAGCGAGGGATCGGAAGGCAGCGAATCAAGATCAACAAACTGCATACTCAAAGCAGCGATGCTTAGGCCTAGTTAAACAAACGTAGTGCAAGTGCTGAGCCAGGCGGGTAGCCCGCGTCGATTAGCTGTTGCTGCCTCTCAATCACTTGCTTACCGATGGCAGCAAGCTGATGGGCTTCGAGTAGCTGCCCATTATCATCGAGCAGCTGCCCACCAAATCGTCCAACCGCCGAGGCAGCGCAATCCATCATCCTTTGCCAAGGAGACTCAACCATGGGAGAGCGTGGCACATCCAACATGAAGGTCATCCAATCAGGCTTGGATCCAAGCGTCATGGAAAATAATTCAAGGCCCTGCCCCGTCAGTAAGGCCTGCCGGGTGTTCCCGCGATCAACAAGGCCAAGACTCATACCCATTCGGGAAAAAGACATGGTCGAAATCGCTTCGCCAAGTGCAAGATTGATAACAACCTGTGCATCGAGTGCTGCGCAAGCAACATCGACTCTTCGCGCGCGCTCGAGCGCTTCATGCATACCCACAGGTGCGGCCCCGTCTGTCCAACTCGCCTGCAATAGGTCTCGAACCGACTGAAGTGCACTTAAAAAATCGGAATACTCGGTTGGCTTTAATGCACCACTTCGATTGGCGAGCAGCAGTCCCAAGCGAAGCCTAACAAAGCGCTGTCCTGGTACAACCGCTACCCATAGTTGTTCAGGATCTGAAAGTACCTGCCCCTCCAAGAGCAAAGGCTTCGTGCCCACTCGGCGCAAGCCCTGGAAAGCCTGCAAGAGACGCTCACCCTGCCAGCCTTGCAAGCTTTCAAGTCCAACAAGCAGATCAACGCGTTCATCGATACCAACCCACGGCTTGCTTCGTGCCCATTGCTTCGTGTCAAAAAGCGCATCGCTCGCCACAAGCTCTCTGACAGGTTCTGTGGTGGGTACGATGACGGGCGCCGAAGCGCTCGCTTGCGTAACCGACTCAGCTTCGGGATCAGGTGTAGGCAAAGCCTCCGCGCTAGGCGATTGGGTTATTTGCACAGGTAACGGGGCTGGGCTTGGCACTTCGCGGCTTAGCTCTGCACGAGGCCATACAAGGCCTTGCTCAGCTTGCTCTTGGCTAGCAGTCCCAACAAGCCTTGACTCGGCTTGACTTGGTTGATTCGCCTTTTCAAGCGCGCTCGCATCCGCTTCTTCTTGTTCCTTGGCTTGATGCTTTGCAAGGTCATCATCGAGTTGTCGCTCGAGCCTCGTCGAATACAAAGGCTTTGCCGGCGCCGAGCTTGCGACGGTCGCGGCTTGGGCCAAGGGTCTGTTGATCGAGGGTGGCTCCTCGATCGATCTTGGTCCATCAACGACCGGATCAAAAAAACCATGAGGCAGGTTTTGCCGAGAGCTATTGGGTGTGTGTCTCGGCTCCTTGTTTTGACTGATTCCTTGGCTGTCGCCTGGCATTGTCTGATCGACTGGCTTGCGACTCCTCACCACTTCGCGCAGTGCTTCAAGGGTTTTCTCGCCACGCGATCGGCGCTTCCATTGCTGTAACATATTTAGCAATAGCACCGCAGCAATGAGCGCGACTGCGCCGATGAGCAAACTCCATTGCAATGAGCTCATGAAAATTCCTGTGCTAAGCGGCCTGGGCGAACTCAGCCGCCGCCTCGAGGTCAACGGCAACTAGTCGTGAAACGCCACATTCTCGCATGGTAACGCCTACGAGTTGCTGAGCGAGTTCCATCGCTACCTTGTTATGGGTAATAAACAAAAACTGTGTGTTATCCGACATTGAACGGACCATATCGCAATAGCGCTCCGTATTGGCATCGTCGAGCGGCGCGTCAACTTCATCAAGCAAGCAAAATGGTGCCGGGTTAAGTTGAAAAATCGAAAACACCAGTGCAATCGCTGTCAGTGCCTTCTCGCCGCCCGAAAGCAGGTGAATAGAACTATTGCGCTTTCCAGGCGGGTGGGCCATAACCTGAATGCCAGCGTCCAAAATCTCCTCGCCCGTCAGCAATAACTTTGCATCGCCTCCACCAAAAAGTTTGGGGAAAAAACTACCGAAGTTTTGATTAACTTGATCGTAAGTCTGCTTGAGCAGATCACGGGTTTCACGATCGATTTTCTGAATTGCATCTTCGAGCGTTTGCATCGCTTCATTCAGGTCTGCACACTGAGCGCGCAAAAATCCCTGGCGCTCCTGAGCATGTGACAGCTCTTCAAGGGCCGCAAGATTAACAGGTCCCATGGCCTCGATTGCCTGCGTCAGTCGCTGCAACTCAGCCTGAAGCGCAGAGGCCTTCATCAGCACTTGTTCTTCGCTTGCTCGCTGCCTGAGTGCTGCCTCGTCAACCTGTGCATCTTCAAGCATTTGCTCAAACTGCTCGACCATCGTCTTGGCGGCCTGCTCATCAAGCGCAGAACTCGATAAGGCATCGCGCAAAGGCTGAATCGCCCGCTCGGTTGACATGCGCTGCTCTTCAAGGGCTCGCACCTGCTGATTCATAACCTCATGATGTTTGCGCGAGCTAGTCAGTGCTGCTTCGGCCTCAACCCGCATCGAAAGCGCCTGCTGCAACTGCTCGCGAGCCTGGTCGTCGCGCAGGCTCGCTAAGCGTTCACGAAGCGCGTCTTGCTGCGAGACAAGCATGCCAATCGATTCCTTCAGTGAATCACGACGTTGCTTGGCACTGCCGAGCCTCTCAGTGACGCTCTTTAATTCATAGCGATAAGCGTCAAGCTGCCGCTCTGCTTCTCTAAACCCTTCGCGCCATTTCGCAAGCAGTTGCTGCGCCTCATTACTTGAGGCCTGTGCCAGACGCAAGCCTTCTTCATGCCCGCGCCAGTCCTGCTCAAGCTTATCGATCTGATCGGAGGCCTGTACATCGATTTGCTTTTGCCGATGAACCTCCTGTTCGATATCTTGAATGTCCTTGCCCAGTCGTGCCGCTTCGGCCTCACTTTGGCGTTGAGCTTGGTTCATCCGGTCCGTCTCGATCCGGATCTGTGAGAGCGCCCTCGTTGCCTGCAAATGCGCTTGTCTTGAATGCGCCAACTGTTGCGACAAATCCTGTGCCACCCGCTCCGCTGCTGCAGCGTCTTGTTTTGCCTGCTCAAGCACGAGGTGCTGAGCACGTAGATCTTTTTGCAAATCCTCGGTTTCGCGCTTTCTCGCGAGTCTTCCCTCGTGGGCCTGATCGGCCGCGTGAAAAGCAAGACTATCGCGCTCAAGGCAATGGCCTTGGGGCGTGAACAGGCGCTGACCAGTGGCTAGTTGCGCTTGAAACTTCAGGGCTTGGGCTAAGTTCTCGGTCAGGAAAGCACCATCAAGCCAACGATCAAGCAGTATGGATCGCTGTTCATCAGCGCTCTGAACAACATCGCGCATACGCCTTAAACCGGCAAATCCGCTTTGCGCCTCGAGCTGGGCACGCTTTGAACTTGTCACTTCATCCTGTCGTGCTCGCAAAGCCTCCCTGAAAAAGACTTGCTTATTGGGCGGCGCTTCGGCTGAAAGCGCTTCAAATCCATCCAAGGAAGATACAGCGATTGCTTCGAGCCTTTCACGTAAGGCTGCTTCGATCGCCGCATCCCATCCAGCCTCGACCCGAACCCCCTGCCAGAATCGCTGACTTTCAAGCCAACCCTTCGCCTGCAACCATGGGCGCATCTTTGACTGATCACTCAGTCTAGCCTCAAGCTGAATTAGGGCCTGAAGCTTGGCCTCAAGCTCGGCATGTCTTAACTGTGCAAGCCTCAGCGCTTCCTGAGCAGGAGCACGTGCGGCT
>VGHV01000200.1 GCA_016868095.1 Betaproteobacteria bacterium | reverse complement strand
GGTGAGGGCGCAGGCGGTTGAAGCTCGGGGGAGGTTACCGGCGCTTGCGCCTCTGGAGAGGGTACCGGCGCTTGCGCCTCTGGGGAGGGTACCGGCGATTGAGGCTCGGGAGAAGCTATGGCACTGACCTTTTGCATTTCAAGCTTCGCTTCTTGAGTGTCAGCCATTGCAGCTGGACTGCTCGGTGTCAAGGCCGCGACCGCTCCAACAGGCTGAACCACTTCGATGGATCGAACCTCCACAGCAGCCTGATTTGCCGCCATAGGCTCCGTTGCTTCAGCTGCCTTTGATTCGGTAACAACCGTCTCTGTTGCCGCCTTAGGCAGCTCATCGAGCGGCGCCACTGGAGGCTCGTTTGGCACATTGGAGCTGCCGGGCTCGCTTCCAGCTTGTAATGATTCGCCAACCTCAACACCGAGTCCGCCTTCGTCAGCGCCCGTCGCTCGGCGCGAGCGTCGACGACGACGCTTGGGTCGGTCTGAACCGTCCTGGTTGTCTTCCTCGTCTGCAGCAGCCTCATTGGTAGGTACAACTGCCGGCGTAGCCGCCGCTTGAATCGCGCCTGGGTCAGTTGACGCGAGTGGCAGCAGTGCCTGCGGGTCTTGTTGGCTGTCCTCTTGGTCGCTTCGTTTGCGTCTGTCACGGCGCTCACCACGCTCACCACGCTCACCACGATCGCTTCGTTCAGCCCGTTCGCCTCGTTCGGTTCGTGTTGAACGCTCGCGCGTATCGCTTGCTTCAGTCCGTACATCGCCACGTTCTTGCCGATCCGTCTGTTCGCCACGTTGATCAGAGCGCTCGCCTCTGTCATCTCTGTCTTGTCGATCAGTTCTGGGTTGACCACGATCACCGCGGTCTTGGCGCACACTTCGATCGCCACGATCTTGGCGCTCGCCACGTTCACCGCGATCTGTACGCTGGCCACCCCGCTCGCGGCGGTCACGCCCTCTGCGCTCACGCCCATCCGAGCGCGCTTCAGCTGAATCGGGTGTGCCGCTAGCTGGCCCGGAAACCGCGCTACCGGTTTGAACCGAGGCGGCCGCTGCATTTGGACTTGCTTGTTCAGCCCTGGCCTCATTAGCGGGTTTGCGTCTAAACCATCCCAAGACCTTGCCCAGGAAACCCTCACTCGAGGGGACAGAGGCAGGCGCCGGGCTAGCGGGAGCGCCTGCCGATGTCGCCCGTGCTTGATGGCTTGGGTTGTTGGCGGCATCCATACGGCCAGATGGTCGTCCCGCTGCAGGGGAAGGCCCAGCCACTGGACCCTGACGATCTGCCGGGCTACTTGGGGCAGGCGCCGTTGGCGTGATGCCTTTGACAGCAGCTTCTTGAGGCTTTCTGTGGCCATCAAATTTTGAATCCAGAAAGCTCGTATCCTCTTGCGGCCCATCGGCAAGCGCGTAGCTCACTCGATACGAACCCAGCCGCTCATCGTCATGCTTAAGGCGATCAAGCTTGTAGTGCGGCGTTTCCAGATACTTGTTGGGAATAAGAATGATCTCAACCCTCAAGCGAGCCTCCATTTTGTGGATCTCAGCCCGCTTTTCGTTGAGCAAGTAGGTCGCAACTTCGACAGGCACTTGGGCGTGAACCGCTGCGCTCCCTTCCTTCATCGACTCTTCTTGAATCACGCGCAGCACATGCAGCGCAGACGACTCCACATCCCGAATGACACCGGTCCCATTGCAACGCGGGCATGTCATGTGCGAGCCCTCATTGAGGGCGGGGCGCAAGCGTTGGCGCGACAACTCCATCAGCCCAAATCGGCTGATTTTCCCCATTTGAACTCGTGCGCGGTCATAGTGAAGGGCATCTTTGAGTCGGGACTCAACCTCGCGTTGATTTTTACTCGACTCCATGTCGATGAAATCGATAACGATCAATCCGCCTAAGTCGCGCAAGCGCATCTGACGGGCAGCTTCATCAGCTGCCTCGATATTGGTGCGCATCGCAGTTTCTTCGATATCGCTTCCACGGGTTGCACGCGCTGAATTCACGTCGATGGCAACCAGCGCTTCTGTGTGGTCAATGACAATGGCACCACCCGAGGGCAGCGGAACCACCCTTGAGTGGGCAGTTTCGATCTGATGCTCAATTTGAAAGCGCGAGAACAAGGGCACATCGTCGCTGTAACGCTTCACGCGACCCATGTTATCGGGCATCACCACCGACATGAAGGCTCTTGCCTGCTCGTAAATATCTTCGGTATCGATCAGGATCTCGCCAATGTCGGGCGAAAAGTAATCGCGGATCGCTCGGATCACCAGGCTCGATTCAAGATAAATCAGCATCGGGGCTCTATTGTCGTTAGCCGCCGCCTCGATCGCACGCCACAGTTGAAGTAAATAATTAAGATCCCACTGTAACTCCTCGGCACTTCTACCGATACCTGCTGTACGTGCGATTAAGCTCATGCCCGAGGGGACCTGGAGCTTTTCCATCGTCTCACGCAATTCCTGGCGATCCCCCCCTTCGATACGCCGCGAGACACCACCACCTCTCGGGTTGTTGGGCATCAAAACAAGGTAGCGCCCAGCAAGTGATATCAGGGTTGTGAGAGCGGCACCCTTATTGCCGCGCTCTTCTTTCTCCACCTGAACAATGAGTTCTTGACCTTCGGCGATCACATCCTGAATGCGCGCGCGACCCGCCTCGCCGCCTTGCTTAAAGTAGGAACGGGAGATTTCCTTAAAAGGGAGAAAACCGTGGCGGTCTTCGCCGTAGTTTACAAAGCAGGCTTCAAGACTAGGCTCTACGCGAGTGACCACGGCCTTGTAAATATTACTCTTGCGAGACTCTCGTCCAGCGCTTTCGATATCAATGTCGATCAGCTTTTGACCGTCGACAATTGCAACCCTGAGCTCTTCGGCATGGGTTGCGTTAAACAACATTCGCTTCATTTGCACTCCTTCGCACCGGCGTGGCTTGCGTTGCCAGCCCAATGGAACGAGAGCAGTCGCTCTTCCCGGCGCGACCGGGTGTGTTCGCAGCGCTTAATTCACCTTCATAAGCCGTCTATAAGCCTCAGTAAAAGCCATTGCTGCAAAGAATCCTTTTCATCGTAAGGATCGAGAAACTGTCTCGCTCGCCAGGCACCCCGGACCATCCGGAGCCGCGCATCATTCGTTTGTCTGGATGACGCGCTAGGCGCCGATTTCGGGCGGCTAAGGCCGCATATTTCGGGGCTTTAAGGCACAATACGAGCCTCTTGCGCGACTTCGGACTGGTGTTGACGACATAAAACCGCATACATCGCAGGCGTTAACCCGAGTCCGGATCTTTACTCAGACAAACCAGTATAACCCACATGACATGGCATAACGCGCAGCACAGTGTTGTCGACCCCGAGTACGCGGGACAGCGGCTCGACAACTATTTGATTGCTAGGCTCAAGTCACTGCCAAAAACCAGGATCTATCGCATGATCCGCAGTGGGGAGGTTCGCTTAAATGGCAAACGAGTGGATGCTCAACATCGACTCGAGGGTGGCGAGGATTTGCGCATACCACCCCTGAGAGACCTGACCCAGTCAAAGTTGCACGGGCAGACCGAAGCCTCGCAAAAGACCCTTGGAAAGCCCGCTTCAACGATGGAAAGCCCATCGTTTGCGGTCTTGTTCGAAGACGAGTTGCTCCTGGTCATTGATAAGCCCGCAGGTGTGGCCGTTCACGGCGGTAGCGGGATAAGCCGAGGACTCATCGAGTGGCTTCGTTTACAACGACCCGAACTGGCCTTCCTGGAGCTCGGACACCGACTCGATCGCGAGACCTCTGGCGTTTTGGTGCTCGCCAAACGGCGCAATGCCTTGCTGCAACTCCATCGCGCCTTCCGAGAGCGAGTCAGTGAAAAGCACTATATCGCCGTGGTAAGCGGACGAGTACCCAAGCGTGATCGCGTGTTACGCCATCGCCTTCAACGCTACACCGGCGCTGCCGGAGAGCGGGTTGTTCGTGTTGAACAAGAAGGCGTGGAAGCCGTCTCAGTCATCCGTGGCCTGGGCAGCCTCGAGCGGGACATACCAAGCCAGATTTCGACGGTCTTAGTTCGTATTGAAACAGGTCGCACCCACCAAATCCGGGTTCATTTAGCGCACGAAGGCTTTCCAATTCTTGGGGATGAGCGCTATGGCGATTTCGCGCTGAATCGCCATTTGCGAACCCAAGGACTACGAAGAATGCTATTACATGCTTGGCGACTCGAGCTCGCCTGGCCTCAGGCAAGCGGTGGACGTTTGTGCTTTTGTGCACCAGTCCCGCTGAGCTTTAAGCCGTGGGCAAGCGGCGTTGAATCTTAAGCAAGGCATAGAAAAGGAATCGATGTGGCATTGGATCTTGTGGTTTTTGACTGGGACGGAACCTTGATGGATTCAACGGGTGCGATAGCCCATAGCATCCAGTCGGCAGCGCGTGATCTCGGGCTTGAGGTGCCTGATAGGAAGAGGGCGGCCTGGGTCATTGGCCTTGGTCTTCACGATAGTCTTAAGTACGCCGTACCCGATTTGCCTCAGGAACGCGTGGCAGCGTTCGTCGATCGATATCGCCACCATTACCTTCATAGCGAACCAGCGCTTGGTGCCTTTGAGGGCGTTGTACCCATGCTTGAGCGACTGCAAAGTCTTGGGGTACCTATGGCGATTGCCACCGGGAAGTCTCGGCTGGGCCTGAATCGCATGCTCGAACAAACCGGTTGGCGCCGATTCTTTACTGAAACGCGAACCGCAGACGAAGGACATCCCAAACCCCATCCTTGGATGCTGCTTGATTTGCTGAGTTCGCTCGACATTCAGGCTTCCCGCGCGGTGATGATTGGTGACACAACCCATGACCTTGAAATGGCCGCAGCCGCGGGTACTCGGGCGGTCGCAGTAAGCTACGGCGCTCACAGTGCAGAAGATCTCGCGCTTGCTCAACCCGAAGCGATTTTTGCTGACACGCCCACTTTAGCCCTATGGTTGGACGCCCAGGTTAGCCCATGACTGACTCGACTAACTCGACATGGAAAACGGTTTGGACCGACGCGGGAAGCGCGCATGACTTGCAAGATGGCGGCACCGGCCTGAGAACCTTGATACCTGGCCCGGGCGGCGCGGTTTCAGCCTTCGTTGTGCAATTTCAGGGCAGGGCCCACGCCTATCTAAACCGCTGCGCCCACGTGCCATTAGAGCTTGACTGGCTGGAGGGCGCATTTTTCGATGACACCGGCCAGTATCTTGTGTGCGCGACCCACGGTG
>VGHV01000199.1 GCA_016868095.1 Betaproteobacteria bacterium | reverse complement strand
TGTCGGTGTTTTGTAAAACGCTTTGTAACCTTCAGCTAACAGCTGCCAATCAGATCGATGGTGGTCACTAAGTGGAAATACCTCAATTGACTTCATGTCTGTCCCTTAATCGACTAATATTTAGAACTAAACCGAACCTCGACACGAACCCTCTTTGTTAGATCTCTATCCTTGAATTGAACTTCACGCTCGCTAAGGATCGAATCTCCCTATAGCTTTCAAACTTGGCTGCATGGCTCGAACACGCAACGCCGCCAAAGTAAATGCATCAGACGCTTCAGCTCGCTGGAAATAAACGATGAAATCATATAAACCTCTCGAGACAAGTCCACACCAGACACTTAGGCACAATACTGATCCATTAGTGCTTTATGCAGTCCTCTGGCACAAGTGAGTACACAAAAGCGTTGTGCGGTCGTCCTTGAAAGTAAAGCCTGTTACGGGCCTCGCACTCAAACGTCGCGCCTATAGCTTCTGCAACCCGAGCGCTCGCTTTGTTGTGTGTCAGCACCACAATTTCTAGTCGGGTCAGACCAAGCTCCTTAAAACCCAGTACAGCAGACTTGCTCGCAGCAAACCGTGCGATCCCTTTTCCGGTGTAACGCGAACTGACCCAATAGCCGATATTGCCAGTGCGATAGGCCTTATTGATGTGGTTTACACCCGTACCGCCAACGACTTTCCCGGAAGCAGCTTCAAAAACGCCCAGCGGATACTCCCGACCCGATTCCCATGCCTCAGACGCGAACTCCATCCATGCCCTAGCCTCTCGAATCGAGTAATCAGGCTTACACCAAGGCAACCAGTACGCCAAGGCGTCAATCGAGTCGCTTACCGCATCGTAAAAGGACTCGGCATCCGATGCCACGAATCGGCGCACGATGTAGGGGTCGGGTGCAGTCTGCTTGCTATTTGCGGGGTTACTCATCATGAATAGCAGGCATAGGCCCTCTTCACTTTGCCAGATTCTTGAAACTCGAAGGTCTCAGCAACCGATTGCCCCCGATGGTTTCGATAACAAATGGTGACCACACCATAGCCGGTCAAAACCCTGTCAAGTTCAAATCGAAGCTGCGGTTGTTGCGCAAGGCCAATGCTCCAGTAGTCTCGCAGCGCCTCGATTCCAATGACCTGACCATTTCCGACGCGCTGTTGCGCTAGCGGCGAGAGAAATACGATCTCGTCTGCGTAGTGGGACAAGATCGCCTCGATGTCATGGCGATTCCAAGCGTCCAGCCATTGCGCCGCAAATGTCTGGGCAGCTTCAGCGTTAGGTGGGTCCATATCAATGCTTTAGAACAAATTGGGGTGATGTCAGGCATGTCACTCCGCCATCCAGCATCATTGTCAACGACAACCGCAACTGATGTAAATCCTATACGTTGGCAAAACCCGATGGAAAGATCAGCCCTTGCTACCGCTTATTCAATAAATCAGCCGATCATTCAAGATCGCTAGCTTTCGGTGGTGCGTTCCTTAAAGTAAGTCTTCGCTGACAAGAACTGCTTGAAAAACGAGTCTTGCCAGTCTTGATCAATCTATTTACTTGGAACCTATGCCATGGACTTCACTCCGCCAGTTTTTGCGGTCGCTCTATCGAGCCTTTTGTCTGTCATGCCCTTCTCTACCCAAGCCCAAACTGAGTCGCGCGGGTTGTACGCGACGATCTACGCTCAGTCGACTAGGCTCGGCTCCACGATGTTTGACGAGATCGGCAATGCAGGCTTGGGCTCAGGTGTGAAAGCTAGCTTTGGAGCTGGACTGGGTCTCGGCGGCGACATTGGATTTCGCTACGGCAATGGCTGGGCCGCTGAGCTTGAGTGGAACTGGCGCCGCCATGAGCTCAAGTCACTTGAACGCAAGGGTACATCGCTCTCATCAAACGGCGACTTTGCTACCAATACGTTTTTAATCAACGGCGTCAGGCGTTTCGTCGGAAATAAAGGAGCATGGGTGCCATACTTGGGAGCTGGTGTTGGCTGGGTACAAGAGATCGACTTTGACATCAGAGCTGGTACCAAAGATCGCGCATGGTCCGACGGTGGCAAGTTTGCCGTTCAAGTTATCGGCGGCGCCGAAATTCCTATCGGCAACGTCTGGAAGCTGACAACCGACGTACGCATCCTGAGAGTTGGTAGTGTTGATTTACCCGCTGAAGAAGGAGTCACTGGTCGGCTTAGCCAACCTCGGTACAACCCGGTTTCTGTTCAACTTGGCTTGCGCCGAGGATTCTGATTTGAACGGCTTTGAATGTTGTCCGATGGGCTGGACATAACGTCATATCGCACTCGTTCGCCGAAGCGCGCTAGTGCATCGGCTTTTCGGCGTCGACTGACCGGAACTTCACGCCCGTCACTCAACTCACAAATGGCCGCCTCACCGCGACGCCTAACCATGCGGACATGCTCGCCATGCACCCACCACGAGCGATGTACTCGCATGCCGGCACTTCCCTCAGCTTCTTCAACCTCATTCAAACTACCAAGCACCAAACCACAACCTCTGGTAGTCCAAACCCGAAGATACTGAAGCTCGGACTTCACAACAATCACATCCTCGCCAAGCGCTGCCGGCAATGCTTTCCTCCAGTGTCGGATGCCCTCTTCAACTTCATCAAGCGCTTGCGCCTCCGCTCTAAAAGCTGCTGCGCCCAAGGTCGGCTCACTTTGAACCATAGGCGGCACCAAACCCTGTAAGCGTGGCCAGGCAATCAATGCCCACGAAGCGATTACCGGACCGGAGATGTTTAGCCATTCTTCGACTAAGGCAGCGAGTCCGAAGGGCTTGAGGTCAGACTGTTGCCCCTCCCCATCAAACGATTGAGGGAACCCCAAAACCTGCTGCATGAATCCCTCACCAATGAGCCAATAAATGGGCGTAAGCAGCGCAGCACCAAGAAATCCGCTGGAGCAAACAAGAAGCCACAATGACAACCGTCCCTTGTTATCGAGCTTGAGTATTAATTGCATGCTCATTTGAAGAACAATTAGGCCGACTGAAATTTGTAAGGCCCAAAACAGCGCAATCCACGGCCAGGGAGCGTCAAAGCCTGGATTGGGTTCTAAAGCCATCACGAGCGCCCAAAGAGCAAATCCGGTCGTGCATAGATACCGAATGATCGAAGCTGATTTAATCTTTTCTCTGGATAACCGCATACGACAATTATCGTCAGCCATAAGCAATGCGCCATTGGGAATACTCTGCTTAGGGTTACCGTCAATTCCGGCCATTCGTGAAAGCTTTTTATTGACAGTTACCAGTAAGAACGCAATAAACTCTGACCGCAAGCTAGTTAACTTCATGAAACGTCACTTCATTACGTTCGGACTGCTGGCGCTTGCCATCGGCACTTATCTACTTGGCGTTGCAAAGGCATCTTTAGTGCTGATTGCCATCGGCTGCATGATCGAGGTCACGTTCTGGATTCGGTTGTTCCGTAGCGCCGATCAAACTAAGCCGTAAGACTATGTGACCACCGGTAACTCATCCCAGCGCGTGGTGCAGCGCGGCGATCGATGCGCTGCCCGCATCGCCCAAGGCTGCTCAAAGCCACTTAAATCAAATGGTTCTTCCTAGTCAAACTAACGGCGAACCCTCCGCAACGCCTGGAGGGGCAGCTTGATCAATCAACATGAGCTGCTCCACACTGAGCCTAACCTCTGATGCGCCTGCATTCTCGTCAACGCGAGAGGCTCTCCGAGTCCCCGGTATGGGGAATATGTCGTTGCCTTGATTGAGCAACCATGCAAGGGCAAGTTGTGCCGGCGTGATGCCAAATTCATCAGAAAGCTTGATCAATCCTGCAAAGCGACTGGTGTTGGTGGCCAAGTTACTCGCAGAGAACCGCGGGTTGTATTGCCGAAAATCAGTAGGTCCGAGTGATGGAGCAGTGCCGGTCAGAAAGCCTGCACCTAGAGGCGACCAAGCAACCAGTGCGATTCCAAGTTCTCTGAGGGTGGGCAAAAGACTGGACTCAACCTCGCGTCGCCAGAGCGAGTATTCATACTGAACCGCGGCAATTGAATGGACCTTATGTGCTCGTCTAACTTGTTCTGCGGTCATGTTGGACAGGCCAATGTGCCTAACCTTACCCGAAGCGACGGCATCGGCCATTGCGCCGACCGTCTCCTCGATGGGAACGTTGGGGTCTGGGTAATGGAGATACCAAAGATCGACCGCATCGACACCGAGCCGCTTAAGACTTGCATCGATCGAACGTCGCACATACTCGGGCCTACCGTTAATCTTCAGAGAAAAGCCCCATCCTGTCGGAACATCACTGCCCATTTCAGACGGGTCAAAGACGATCCCGAATTTTGTTGCGACAAAAGCATCGCTCCGGCCCTTGACAGCACGACCAACCAATTCTTCATTGTGACCGTTGCCATATGCATCAGCTGAATCAATTAAGGTGATTCCTTTGTCAAGCGCCCGATGAATCGTGGCAACCGCCTCGTCATCGTCGCTGGCACCGTAGTACCCCTCGAGCACCATGGCGCCGTACCCGAGCCTGCCCACTTGGGGTCCGCCTGATCCAAGACTACTTTTCTCAATCATGTGTTCCTCCGTTGAGGGTATTGGCGATATGACGATTGACCTCATCTGCTTTAACTTGGCCAAACTCAACGCAATACAGACGATAGAGTTCGTGCCAGGCGTGATGAATTTGAGGCATCAGCCTCAAACCCGCTCCTTCAATGCTGATCCATGTCATGCGACCTTCGCGTGTGCGCCTGACCAAGCGCTGTTTCTCCAATCGCTCAACGAGTCGAGTGACCGTCGATCGATCCAGGCTCATCAAAGCTGCAAGTTGTGACGCAGTCGTCTTTTGCTCGGGGAACTCAGTTAGGGCCATGAGCACGAAAGCATGGCTGGGCGACACATCTGTTGTTCGGAATGCCTCGGTTGCGAGTCGATCGACTCGGCGGAAAAGCGCCCCCGCCGAGAAGTAAAGGCAGCCGGAGAAATAGTCACTGAGCGTTGGATTGGTGATGGATTTGAGACCCATTATTAATTGTACATACAATTGTATGCACAATTACAAACTCTCCTCACCGCATAACATGATCAAAAAGCTTCTTCAGATGATCATTGACACCTCAACCATGGCATCAGTTGCAACACCGATGGCGTACTAAGTCATCGCTTGCCAGTGCACCCACCAAGCTTCGATAGCCGCTGACAAGGTCTGTGGATCACGACCGGACGGTAAACGTCGGAGGCCTTGCTTAAATCCTAATGCCC
>VGHV01000198.1 GCA_016868095.1 Betaproteobacteria bacterium | reverse complement strand
CGTTGCCACTGTTATCGGGGCTCCAGTTGCGGCTACCGTTATTGTTTTTGAAATGACGGGTAGTTATGAATGGGCTGTCCTGTCAATGATTAGCGTGGTCGTTGCGGCACAGATTTCACGCAGTTTCATGGGTAGATCCTTGTTTGATCGCCAACTCGCCTCCCGAGGCATCGTCGTCAAAGACGATAGGCAGAGCTTGGCCAGCTAAGGCTTGCCCCTGTTTAGACTCGAATTCGATTTGCTTTGCCCCGAGGGGTTGAGTATTCTGTATACAGAGTACAATCCCATAGGGCCTGCATGAAGCATTGACGATGGCATGTGCTATCGCTTTTTCAGTGAAACTCTTCGGCAGCGCTTCAGTGGTAAACCAACCCTGCTTACGCCATGCTGCCGAAACTTACTGCTGCACCCGATCTTGTTGAACAGGTCTACGACGAGTTAGTCAAAGCGATAAGCTCGGGCGCACTTGCGCCGGCACATCGCATCACCCAAGAGCAGCTCGCTGCCCAATTCGAGGTGTCTCGTCAGCCGGTTCTTCAGGCATTGCGATTGCTCAAGCGTGACGGATTGGTATTAGACGCACCGGGTCGAGGTGTTCAAATCGCGCCGCTTGAGCCTAAAGTGATCGCATGGGTCTATCAGCTGCGAGGTGCATTAGATGCGCTTGCGGCTTCGCTTGCTGCCCAAAAGGCAGTGGTGCTAGATGCAAGACTCTTTGAATCGGGTCGGCATGCAGCTGCCTCGAAAGACCTGATGGCTCTCATTGACGCAGACATGGCCTTTCATCACGCTGTCTACCAAGCATCGGCTAATCCTTTGATACTTTCAAGCGCGAGAATGCATTGGTGCCACATACGGCGTGTGATGGGTGAAGTCTTGCGTGGCGACTTGATTCGCCAAAGCGTTTGGGACGAGCACGAAGCGATCGCCGAAGCCATAGCAGCAGGCGATGTCAATCTTGCTAGCAGCTTGAGCCAGGGACACGGCAGAGCAGCTAGCGCGTTCATGATTAAACAGCTTATAGACAAGGATCAATACAATGAAACTGACGCAGCAACAATTAGAGCAATTTGAACGAGACGGCTATTTGTTTTTTCCATCGCTGTTTTCAGAACAGGAGATGAAAGTCCTTCGCGATGAAGTTCCCGCCATTTATAAAGAGTTTCGTCCCGAAATCATTCGAGAAAAAGACGGCGTGACGCCGCGCACGAGCTTTGCTGCGCATACATATAGCGATGTTTTTGCCAAACTTGGCCGCCACCCACGCATGGTTGAGCCTGTTCAGCAGTATTTTGGCGAGCCGGTCTACATGCATCAGTTTAAGATCAACGGCAAACAAGCCTTCGACGGTGATGTCTGGCAGTGGCACCAGGATTACGGTACTTGGTATAACGACGATGGCATGCCCGAGCCGCGCGCCATGAATGTTGCGATTTTTCTTGACGAGGTTAATGAATTTAATGGCCCCTTGTACTTCATTCCGGGGTCGCATCGTGAGGGCGTGGTCGCTGCTGGTCACGACTTAAAAACGACGAGTTATCCACTTTGGACACTTGATAATCAGAAAGTTCGTGAACTTGTAGCGAAGGGTGGTATGGTTGCGCCCAAAGGGCCATCCGGCTCCATGATAATGTTTCACGGCTGCCTCGTGCATGGTTCGCCATCGAATATGAGTCCTTGGGATCGTGTCATTGTTTATCTCAGTCTTTGCACGGTTTCCAACCACATCAGACGTGCAAAGCGACCGCCCTGGATTGCGCACAGAAACTTCATGCCCGTGATGACTTTGGAGGATGATTGTCTGCTTAAAAAGGATGTGCGAGGCCTGCCTTGGCCAGGTCATGAGGTCGATGAGGATGCAATCAAGCGTGCGGATGCGCCGATGGCCTGGACGGCGGAAGTAGCCCAGAAGGCCGACCAGACAGAGGCAGCATCGGTATGAATCTTTACAGGATGCTTTTGCAGCGCGAAGCCGATGAAGAACCTTTACGTGTGGGCCTGATCGGCGCAGGTAAGTTTGGTTCGATGTTTTTATCACAAGTACAAAAAACTGCTGGCATGCACTTACTAGCGGTTGCAGACCTAAGGCCCGATCAAGCCAGAGAATCCTTAAAGCGTGTCGGCTTTAAAGCAAGTGAGCTAAAGGCTAAGTCATTTGAAGCGGCGCTTCGTTCACGCCAGTGCTTCGTAACAGACGATGCCATGGCTTTGATTCAAAGTACAAGTATCGATATCGTTATAGATGCAACTGGAAGCCCAGCTGCAGGTATTCGACATGTGCTTGCCTGTTGCGAATACGGCAAGCATATCGTTATGGTTAATGTAGAAGCTGATGCACTTGCAGGTCCTTTGCTGGCGAGAAAGGCTGCAGAGGCGGGCATTGTTTATTCGCTCGCCTATGGCGATCAACCGGCCTTGATTTGTGAGATGGTTGATTGGGCAAGAGCGAGCGGTTTTGAAGTGATTGCTGCTGGCAAAGGCACGAAATATCTATCTAGCTATCATCAATCGACGCCGGCAACGGTCTGGTCACACTATGGGATTAGCGAATCTGATGCCAAGCTCGGTGGTATGAACGCTCAAATGTTTAATTCTTTTTTGGATGGAACCAAATCGGCTATCGAAATGGCCGCTGTATCAAACGCAACTGGGCTTTTGCCCGCGAGCGATGGCTTGCAGTTTCCGCCATGCGGTGTTGATGACCTGGCGCGCGTGCTGCGCCCGAGATCATCGGGTGGCGTCTTGGCGCATCGCGGTCAGGTTGAAGTGATATCAAGCCTAGAACGTGATGGAAGGCCGGTATTTCGTGATTTGCGTTGGGGCGTTTATGTCACGATGGCCGGTGACAGCGAGTATGTGCGCCGCTGCTTTAAGGAATATGGCTTAGTTACCGATCCTTCTGGCGAGTTCACCTCGATGTACAAGCCCTTTCATTTGATTGGCCTCGAGTTAGGTATAAGTATTGCATCGGTGGGTTTGCGTGCAGAACCAACTGGGGCGCCGATCGCTTGGCACGCTGACGTCGTGGCCACTGCAAAGCGTGATCTCAAGGTCGGCGAACGCTTAGACGGGGAGGGCGGATTTACTGTGTTTGGAAGGCTTATGCCTGCCAGCGACTCCCTCAGACTCGGTGGCCTGCCGCTTGGTCTCGCGCATGGGATCAAGCTCAAGCGCGCAGTCCAAGCCGGTGCGCCCTTACGATGGTCAGACGTTCAGATCGACGTAAAAGACCCTAGCGTCCGATTCAGGAGGCTGATGGAGACCAGTTTTGAGAAGGAAATCAACGGTGGATGATTTGTTAATACGAGGTGCCCGACTGATTGATGGTAGTGGTGCTCCGTCCTACCAGGGTGACTTGGCAGTGAGGGATGGAAAGATTGCTGCCATCGGCCCATGCTTAAAGTCGGAGGCCAGGCGGGTCATTGACGCCGACGGGCTTGCGCTGATGCCAGGCATCATCGATAGTCACACCCATTTTGATGCTCAAATCACCTGGGATCCCTATGTACGGCCATCGCCAGAGCTTGGCGTAACGAGCGCGGTAATTGGCAATTGTGGCTTTGCAATCGCACCATGCAAACCTGAGGATCGCGAGCGCACCATGCGTAACCTCACCCAAGTTGAGGGTATGTCGCTTGACGTCTTAAGAAGTGGCATCCGATGGGAATTTGAAAGTTTTTCCGAGTACCTACAACTGCTGGAGCGACAAGGCAGTGTTGTGAACCTGGCAGCCTATGTTGGTCATTCGTCGGTTCGCACTTTTGTAATGGGTGAGGAGGCGACCCAACGTGAAGCTACGCAACAAGAAATAGAGCAAATGGCAGCTCTCGTTCGGGATGCCATGCACGTTGGTGCAGTTGGACTGGCCAGCAGTACGAGTCCAGCACACAATGGGGAGGCTGGCACGCCCATGCCCTCGCGATTAGCCCATGACAACGAGCACTTAGCATTGATTCGAGCCATGGCGTGTCAAGGTGGCGGCGTGTACATGGTGACTAAGGGCGGTCAAATGCCGATATCTTTATTAGAAGAGATGTCGGTTCAGTCCAAGCGTCCGGTCATGATTGCCGCATTGCTCCACAACAGCACAAACGGTGGCGCTGTTTTCAAAGATCTCGAAGCTATTGAAGCTGCCAATCAGCGTGGCAACCCCTTAATCGGTCAGGTCTCGTGCTGTCCGCTCACCATGGACTTCACGCTTGCATCGGCCTATCCAGTGGAAGGCCTGAAGTCCTGGAAACCCGCGTTAGGACTGGCGCATTCGGCCTTGTTGGCGGTGCTTGCCGATCAATCCTTCAGGCAGACGGTTAAGGCAGAACTTGAATCGCCTGCGGTGTTTCGCCTCTTTAACGGCGAATGGGATAAAGTGCATATCGTTGAAGTCGCAAAGACATCCAACGCACATCTGGAGCAGTTCAGTCTCGCCACTTTGGCCACACAGAGCAATCGTCATCCGCTTGATGTGATGCTCGATCTTGCTGTGGAAGAAGACTTAAAAACCGTGTTTACTGCGCAATTGCTCAATAGCGATGAGAAGCAGGTTGCTCGGATGTTGAATCATCCGCACAGCCTTGTATCTCTGAGCGACGCTGGTGCCCATCTCACATTTTTTAACGATGCCGGTTTTGGTTTACATTTATTAGGACATTGGGCTCGTGATCTATCAGCAATGAGCCTTGAGCAAGCTGCCTATAAGCTCACGGCGCAGAGTGCGGCGATTTTCGGAATGTCCTCGCGAGGCTTGTTGCGCGAATCGTATGCAGCTGATCTGCTCTTGTTTGATCCTCAATGTGTGGGTCGAGGTCCTAAGCGCCGGGTGCATGACTTGCCAGGAGGAGCGTCTCGATTGCATACCGATGCGCTGGGCGTACACGGTGTTTGGGTGAATGGTCATCAGGTTGCCGATTCGCAAGGCATGATCGAAGGAGCAAGGCTTGCAGGTCGCCTAATGAGGAACTTCGATGCGCAGGCGGTTTTCAATAGGCGCTAAACCTTCAGGATGGCAGTAGCCTTAAGAGCAATTCGACCGTTTTATCCGGGTACTCCATTGGAAAGAGATGGCTGCCTTCGGTTTCGTTGAACTCGCTTTGGGAAAGACGTGCAAGCAACTTGAGTGTGCTTGCAAGACCCACCTGCATTGCCTCAAATGATTGTCTGCCGCCTATATAAATAAGTGGGTATCTGATGGGGTGTGACTTAAAATAACGTTCTAAATGATCAGGGACTGTGTTATAGATTAAAGTTTCAAT
>VGHV01000197.1 GCA_016868095.1 Betaproteobacteria bacterium | reverse complement strand
AGTTCAAAGCAATCAACTGTGTTAAGTTTTCTTTTGAGCAAAGCGATACGCCACAATTGCATTGGCGTGTCCGTGTCCCAGTTCGTGCTCAGTATTGAGCCAACTCACAACATCCATGTGTTTCATGCCGTTTTGCTTGTGAACAAGATTAAACCAATGATCCAAAGGCCGCCCATAATTCTTCTCGATAGATGGAAAATAAGTGGCGGGACCTTTTAAATCTTGCGCCGAAATCATGTTGGTCACCTTGAAGCAGAATCTACGAGAACGAGAAGTCTCGTGACGTTAGCATTCAAAAAATTATCGCAATTTTCGCTTCGCGTTGTAAAGGAAACATTTCAGTCGTGACTTCATCTTAGACCTCTGCAGTAGCCAAATCTGCTCGCATGCACTGAACTATTTAGGTTCCGAATCGCTAAGCTGTTGTTCTGATTTCTAAACCGCCATCCTTACAACTTCTACAAAATAGAATTTCTAAACCCTAATGCAAATCGCTTGGTAGCTATCCAGCTTCCAACCAATCTCGTTTAGATGAAGATCCGAGAGCTGTGCCACTCGGATAGGCTCCTGGACTTGAGCATGCTTACGATCATGCTCTTTGACTTCGATCCGATCGGGCTCAACCCACCAGGCGTATAGCAACAGGCCCAAGCTGAGTAGGGCTGTGATGCCCCATCCTAAGAGCCCTGCCCCTGCCCTACCTCGGTCCGCATGATTTTCCACGGCTTGATCATAGTGCCGCCGCATACGGCCTCAAAACCCAATTGCACGGCAAATTCTACTTAGTAGAATTTCTTGTCTCATGTACCTCAATCTTGGCGTCGGCATGGCTTAGCTGTATACTTTTAGAGTTCCCAACCAGTTGTACTACGGTTTGGGGCGCATAAAGCACACACGGCGAATTAGCTCAGTCGGTTAGAGCGACGGAATCATAACAACCGTATCCGTAATTAATTCAATACCCCTATAGCTATATATTATATACTAATCAAGCACTTACCACTAACTTCTAAAACTCATATCATTTACACGGTTAATTCACGGGTTTTAAATTTTTCTGACTTCAAAGACCCGTCGCGAAGGCTTGCTCCCCTTTCGTGACTGCCTGCTCCACACGCTCAAGCACCGAGACCAGATAACAGCCTCTTTAGCCCTTCAGCCATCGTGTGAACCGCCATCGCTGCGTTCAGACAAAGAATTTGCAAATCTCAAACGACAAGTCCTGAGGTAACTCGTCTGGAATGAAGTGACCAGAGTTGACCGCATGACCCGTGACCACAGCCTTGCTTAAGTCTTGCCATTCCTTTAAAGGTGAAAACATTTTCCCAATAACACCATGCTCCGACCAGAGTAAATGAACAGGGCATTCAATCTTCTTGCCGGCATCAGCAATGTCGTGCTGCATATCGATCGTCAAGGCGGCACGGTAATCCTCGCAACCCGCCCTTATCGTTTCTGGGTTACGAAAAGCGTCCTTGTAAGCCCGCAGCGCAGCTCGGTTGAATACGCTGAGTCCCTTGCTGCCAAACCCACCAAGCATGCACTCAAGAAAAAAATCAGGATTACTTCCGATCATCGTCTCCGGCACTGGCGAAGCTTGTGCTAAGAAGAACCAATGAAAGTAAGCCCGCGCAAAATGCTGATCGGTTCGCTCAAGCATAACCCTAGTAGGGGCCACATCAAGAAGCATTAAGCGCTTAACCTGAGCAGGATAGTCCAAGCAAAGCCGATGGGCTACACGCCCTCCTCGATCGTGGCCACATAAAAAGAATTGATCGAAGCCAAGATGCGTCATCAGGATGAGCATGTCGGTCGCCATGGACTTTTTTGAATAATTGAAATGCTCCGGGTCGCTTGGAGGCTTTGAGGAGTCTCCATAGCCTCGCATGTCTGGCATCACCAACGTGTACCGAGGCGATAAAGGCTGGACAACTCCATGCCAGATCACATGGCTCTGTGGATACCCATGTAACAACAATAAGGGAGGACCTTGGCCGACTATTCGAAAATTAATATCAAGTGAACCTATCCGATCTAATCGTGCGGGGATATCAGGAAACAGTTCAGTCATCAATTGTATCCGTTGTCTTAGTTAGGCTGAAAATTAGGCAATCCCATTTGCCAAAACATAAAGGACCAGATGTCAGCAGTTTGCTCCTGTTGCTGCAAGCGCGAAGCCCCACCTCCATGACCAAGTTGGTAGTCCAAACGCATCAGGACTGGTTTGCCCGATTTTGAGTTGTGCATGATTCGATTAGCATACTTGGTAGTTTGCCAGACTGAAACGCGGGTATCGTTGACACCGTGAACAAGCATCACAGCAGGATAGTCCGCGGGTTTGGCTTGGTGATAGCTTGACATCGCGTACAACGACTGAAATCCTTCCTTAGTTTTTACCGTTCCGAATTCAGGAACATTCGCAAGTCCATTAGGATCAAGCTCGAATCGGACCATATCCATCACGGGGACGGCAGGTACCGCCGCTACGAACAAATCGGGCCGCTCGTTGATAGCCATACCTACGAAGATACCTCCTGCGCTACCGCCGAAAATCCCCAGATGCTTCGATGAGGTGTAACCCTGCTCAATCAACCACTCCGCTACTGCAATCCCATCTCTCCACGTGTTTGCCTTGTTTGACTTTTGGCCTGCCACATGCCACTCGGTCCCATAGATCCCGCCGCCCCTAACATGTGCGTAGACGAAGACAGCTCCTTGCTCAAGGTAGGCTAACAAACGTGGATTAAAAAATGGATTCTCTGTAATTCCATACGACCCATATCCATAAAGAATCGTGGGATTATTACCATTTAGTTTTATATCACTGCGACTAATGATCGAAATAGGAATAAGAGCACCATCTTTACCCCGAACGGTCAATTCTTTAGCAATCAAGTCTGACGGCTGATCGTAAGCACCGGTTCGGGCTAACTGCAAAGGCCTTGGTGAAAGAGTTGAATCAATCATAAAGTGCCTTAGCGCTCGGGTCCAACCCGTAAGTCCGTAGATAACACCGTCTTGGCTTGGATCAGCAGTTATCAGCCCAACCGTTCCGTCAAACTCAAGCGTCATTGATCTTGGTGTTGGATCGTTATGATCTAAGCGCAAAAGTTGCATAGATGGTCCATTTCGCTTTACAACATAGGCACCGTCGCGTGCCCCAGCCAAACTGACCAAAACCTCCTGACTATCAGGTATCAACACCTCCGCACTACTAATTGATGTCTCTGATAGTGGCATTCGCAAAAGCCTATGCCGGGGAGCCTGTTTCGCGCTAAGCAGATAAACCCACCGCTGCGTTACTGCATAGCTTCGTATTTGATCTGCAGCGTCAAAAAGCTTGCGCCAGCGCGCTTTACCGTAAATTGCACTATCCCGATCAGCGAGGTATAGCTGCCTATTACGATCAACACCAAGGCTCACGTGAAGTGCAACCAAACCAGTCCCTGGCACTTCGGAGATCTCGGCACTTGCAAAAAGCGGTAGCTTGAGCTCTGCATTTCGGATCGGACTAAACACAACACGTGTATCGAGTCTTGACATATCAAAGTACCACGTCGTCCGATCACCGAATTTCTCTGTATCCGGCATGGACTGGTAACCCTCGCGCAAACGGGAAAAGAAAAAACCACGTCCGTCGCCTACCCAATTGACACCCGCAAAGCGTATTCGATCAATCGGATTTATCAACTCTTGCTGGGTCCTCACGTCCATCAGGTGCAGCTCACCGATTTCACTACCAGCGACCTGAAGGGTATAAGTTAGATAGCGACCGTCGAAAGAAGGCGAAAAATCCAATATAGCTAGGGGCCTTCCAGCTTTTCTCGATCGTTCTTCAACATCAACCAATACGATATCGTTACTAGAACTTGATTCTCGAAGCACCAACTTGAACTGATTCTCATTCGGCTCGCGGCGCGTAAAAAACAATTGTCCCTGCTCAGTTTTTTTGATCGCTCCGACCTGTCCAGAAGCTGCGGCATCTATCGCAGCGATCCTTGAGAGAAGTTGTCCTCGTCCAGGAATCTTATGCAGTATGTTACGGGTTGTCTCAGCCTGCTCCTTCATCCATTCAGCAACCTTCGGATCTTTCACGTCTTCAAGATATCGCCAGGGATCATCAACCGTAACACCGTAAAACTGTTCACTGAGCGGTTTGGGCTGCAAAGGGGGAGGAAATGCGAAACTTTGCACTTGTGCATGACCCTTTGAAGCAAGCGCGAACAAAACAAAGCAAATCCATCTGAGCATAATTAAGTTCCCTTATAGAGCCTTATCGGCAGCCGTGGCTAGAACACGCGAAGCGTACGTTTTTGGCGCCTTTTGCCCTGCTCGCCTTTGACCCATCAAATTTGCGAATATCCCCCAGCGAAAATCGTTCTTCGTGAACAACTCTTCTCAATGCCTGAGAAATGATAAGTCGAAAACGATTGAGGCGTCGTGGGAGCCATTCTGCTATCGCCCTTCAAATTGCATGTCATGAGTTATATGCACACATGGTTGGATCAGAGAAGCCCAAAGTGCCCACGATTGGCGTTCAACTCATCAACAAATTCGCCGTGGCTGGACTTTTCACACCTCGGCAAATTGACGTTACTCACTTCGCACCTCTTTGCAACTGTTAACAGACGGACCCCAAGGACCCCCGAGGATAGCTTCAGCTAGACCACCCGTTTAATGGCTCGAGGGCTTGGAATTCTTGTTAAGTCAATCTACCCTTGGCGTAATTGGGCAGTAGTCCAACGACATAAGGGAAGGAGAGATTCATGGCCGTTGTAATGATTGAAGTTAAGTATTCAGCAGCCGCGATGGCTGCACTGGTTGACATGCCTGAAAACCGTGCTGGTCCAGTTGGTCGGGCCATTGAGGCAGCAGGCCTCAAGCTTCTAGGTGCCTTTTACATCAACGGGACGAACAAGGCGATATTCCTTGCCGACGGCAGCCTGGAGGATGGCAACACCATTGGCGTCATGGCACTTGCCGCAGGAAGCGCGATAGAAGCTGAGGTCAAAGAGTTAACTCCTTTTGATAAAGCGCAAGAGTATTTCAGGCGAGCGGCCAAGGTAAAGGCGATCTACCGAAAGCCCGGCGAGGCGCGAAAGTGACGGATCAAGTCCTTCACCTCTCAAGAAGAGGCATGCTCAGCGCCTTGGGTGTTTGCTGCATAGCCTGGTCCTCCCGAATACTTGCACAAGGCGTCATCATGGATTTCACACTCCCAGCGACCATGCGTGACTGTTGGACTGTTAATG
>VGHV01000196.1 GCA_016868095.1 Betaproteobacteria bacterium | reverse complement strand
CCGTTATTGAACTGTTCGACAAGCCACTTTGCGCCATTGACTGCGGGGATGCCGAAACTTTCGGCAGCCTGTCCTGACAAGAAACTAACAATCCCTATCTTGTAGGTCTCCTGGGCAAAGGCCACATTCATCGCGGTAGCCAGTGATAAGGCGGCGACGCCCTTGAATACGCTAGACCTCAACATCCTCATTCTCCTTGAGTGTTTTGCTTGCCCATCGCTGGACATTAATGAATGCCAAGCTAACTTCGGCGTTAAAAAAACGGCCCGATTGCACTGCTTGGCCCATAGTTGATTAGCAAACAGCGGCACGAGTTAGCCCGCCGAATACTAGCTCAGTGGCGCTTTGGCATGAGAAATAGCCGTTACGGCACGAGGCAAATCATTGGTGCCCGATTAGTCAGGGTTGATCCGTTGGCTCAATAACGGAACGATGCGCGGCTGTTTCGCACACACTAGGCTGCTTGCAATCGAAAGGCAGTAGGCATCTGGCGGTAAGCATTGCTACAGTAAATAAATCAAAACCCTTTTGAGAATGAGATAATGATGCTATTCACTCGCGATGCTTTTGATGACATATCGAGCAGTGCAGTTTGCTTCAATGCAAGGCAATTACAATTCAAGCAAGGTCCCACAAGTTCACTTGAATCCGGACCCCAAAGGCATGTGCACCGCTTGTTAGCTGGACTGAGCCTTGTATTTGCGCAGTTGGTCGGCACGCTTGCCTCGGCTCCAGCCCAGGCGCAAAGCGACTATCCCAATAAGCCGATACGAATGATTGTTGGGTTTCCACCGGGCGGATCAACCGACATCATCGGGCGGGTTGTTGCTACGAAGCTCGGTGAGCGTCTTGGGCAGAAAATTATTGTAGAAAATAGAGCGGGTGCAGGGGGCACGATTGGTGCCGATGCCGCCGCAAAAGCAGCCCCCGACGGCTACACCCTAACGATTGGCACAACAAGCACCCACGCCGTTGCACCGGGTGTTTACAGCAAGCTTGCCTACGATCCAATCAAGAGCTTTGTGCCTGTGTCATTAGTTGCAGTCACACCTTATCTCTTGGTGGTCAATCCAAAGGTCGAAGCACAAAACCTGAAGGATTTTGTGGCGCTTGCCAAGCGTGAGCCTGGCAAGATGAACTTTGCCTCGGCAGGCAATGGTTCAACCACGCATTTATCGATGGAAATGCTCAAAGGCGCAGCAGGTATCGATCTACAACACGTGCCCTACAAGGGTAACGCACAGGCTGATCTGGCCATTATTGGCAATGAAGTTCAAGCTTTGTTCGGTTCGATGCCAGCACTTTTGCAAAACGCAAAGGCCGGCAAGGTTCGAGCACTTGCCGTGGGCACAGCACAGCGATCACCCGCACTGCCGGAGGTTCCAACCGTAGCCGAGCTTGGTTATCCGGGCTTTGAGGCAAGTTTGTGGCTGGGCGTTTTTGTACCTGCAGGCTCCCCGAAACCGATCATCGACCGATTGAACTAGACCCTAGTTGAGATCGTAGCCACCGATGACTTCAAGACCTTGATGGAGCGCAATGGTGCCGATTCGATCAGCAACTCGCCTGAGCAGTTTGCTGCGATGTTGCGTGCTGAGCTTGACCGTTATGGCAAGGTCGTTAAAACCCTCGGCCTTCGGCTTGATTAATTCGGCTTGATCTATGTTCTGACGGGCGCTTGATGCGGTTAGCTCAAGGCTTGATTAAGCTGTACCTCGTTTGCTGCTTGCGAGCTGCTTGCAATCGAGGCAACGGCCGTAAAGCGTGAGTTCGTGGTCCTCGACGACAAAACCCCGAGGTGCCAGATCGGATAATTCTCCAGGGCAGGCGTGGATATCAAACACTCGCCTGCAACTGAGGCACTGAAAATGGTGGTGATGGTGATGCCCCGAGGCTTCGTAGCGCGGGTTCTCCCCGGGGAGAAAGACGGGCTTTAGCTCGCCTTCTTCGACCATCACCTTCAGATTACGATAGACCGTTCCAAGACTTAGTGCGGGAACGATCGGCTTTGCTTGCTCAAGAATTTCCTGGGCAAGTAAGGGTCGAGGCGAATCACTGATGATTTGTCGAATGGCTAATCGTTGCTTGGTAACACGCTCCATGGTGTTGTCATGATAATTCAATGCTGACTGCCGCGGTGAGCCCAAGCCGTGGTGTTCTTCTCGATTACGCTAAAGAGCTCATACATCAGCATCGCCATCGCCCCAACAACAACCAGTCCGGCAAAGGCCAGGCCCATTTGCATGGCAGAGCCTGCGCTGATGAGCAAGTAACCGATACCTTCATTGGCAGCCGTCATTTCCGAAACGGTGGTTCCTACAAAGGCGAGGGTGATCGCCACTTTGAGCGAAGCAAAAAAGTAGGGCATCGATCGCGGCAATCCAATTTTGATCAAAACATCCCATCGTTTGGCGCCGAGCACCCTTAAAACATCCTCAAGTTCGGGTTCCAGTGTTGCCAAGCCGGTGGCGATATTCACCATGATTGGGAAAAAAGAAATCAGAAAGGCAGTCAGAATCGCGGGTCCAATCCCAATCCCAAACCATACGACCAAAATCGGTACAAAGGCCGCTTTGGGTAGTGCATTAAAGGCTGTCATTAAAGGGTAAACAGCCGCATAGGCCAGCCGCGAACTACCGATGGCAAAGCCTAAAAGAACACCTACCACGATGGCTAATCCGAACCCAGCCATGGTGACCCAAAAGGTGCGCCATGCATGCGCAGCAATCGTTGCCTTGTGCTCTAGAAATTGTTCAAAGATTCTTAAGGGACTAGGAAAGATGAATTCTGAAATCTGAAACAGGGAACAAATTGCTTGCCACAAGATGATGATGACGATGAGCAAAATCCAGGACGATACCCGCTCAAAATGGGGGCTACTCATGCTGGACTAACCGTGCGGACAGCACCAATTTGCGTGCGCAATTCATGGACAAGTTCAGAGAAATGGGCGCTGTAAGTCATTTCGAGATCGCGTGGCCTCGGTAAATCGATGCTACGTTTTGCAACAAATCGTCCGGGACTTTGGCGCATGACATAAACCGTGTCGGCAAGGAATACGGACTCACGCAGATCGTGGGTGACGAGGATGACATTAAAGCGCTGATCGCTCCAAAGGTCGCGAAGAATGCACCACAAGTCCTCACGCGTAAACGCATCCAGAGCACCAAAAGGCTCATCAAGTAAGAGCATCTTGGGTTCATGGATCAATGCCCTGCAAATACTGACCCTTTGTTGCATACCGCCCGACAACTGCCAGGGATACTTGTGCGCGTAGGCTTTCAGGCCGACGGCATCGAGCAAAGCGAGCGCCTTGCTCTCATAACGTTCTTTTTCTTGTCTAAATCGACTTCGGTGCGGCTCGACGATCTCCAAGGGCAAGAGGACATTATCGATGGTCTTACGCCAGGGCAGCAGCGATGGCGCTTGAAAGGCCATACCGCTAATCTTCAGTGGCCCCTGAACCGCCTGACCATCGACCATGATCCGACCTTTGCTTGGCGGCTTAAGGCCGGTCGCAAGCTTCATGAACGTGGATTTTCCGCAACCTGAAGGGCCCACGATGGCGATAAATTCGCCCTGCTTGACTTCTAGGTCGATAGCTTCGACCGCAAACTGCCCTTGGGCAAGTAGTTGGGGCGAATACGCTAGCCAGACATCTCTGAAACTTAAAAAAGCCTCATTCATCGTTTGGGCAAGATATCGAGTGTCTTGGCATCAGGAAGAAATTGACCGCTCCAAATTGCAGAAGCGTTAACTCTTGTCTTGGTGTTAAATGCATCTGAAACCTGGCTTGCCATTAAGGCAAGGCGGGGTGCCTGGGCTTGGCCAAAACCTTCTGAGCGCGCATCGGTACTGTTGATCACGGAGTCAATCGCAAGCTTTAGTCGCCTGGTTTCAAGCGCGACATTGATAATGCCATCGCGGGCCTTAACATGCTCGATCGCAGCCGCAGGATTGGCAATGACCTCCCTGGCCCCCTTGCTAAAGGCTTCAAGAAAGCGCTTGACGGCTGCGGGATTTTCTTTGAGAAATTTTTCAGAAGCGATGATTGCGTTGCCGTAGAACTTAACCCCGTGCTCGGCGTAGGGAAAGCTCACGACATCGTCCAGCTTAACTCCGCGCGCTTCTAAATTGAGCAAGGACGTAAACGAAAAGCCTGTGATTGCATCAACATCACCTCGGGCAAGCATGGTTTCGCGCAACGGGGGATCCATCGCCGTCCATTGAACGTTGGAGATCGCGTTAGCCTTTTGAAATACCGGGAAAGCCTTTCGTCCTGCATCAAATACAGGGGCTCCGAGCTTTTTACCGCTGAGGTCCTTCGGACTCTTGATACCTGACTTCTTCAGCGCCATAACCGCTGCAGGCGTATTGTTGTAGACCATCATGACCGCAACAGGCTTATTCGGTGCATCAGGATTGTTGGCGTGAAACTCCATAAGCGCTGCCATGTCAGCGAAGCCAAGATCATAGGTGCCTGATGCAACTCTTGTAACAGTGCCACCCGAGCCGTTGCCCGCGTCGATGGTAACGTCGAGTTGTGCAGCCTTGAAATAGCCCTTGGCCGCAGGTAGCAAAAACAGCGCAGAAGGGCCTTCGAATCGCCAGTCAAGTTGAAAGCGGACTTTTGCTTCTTGCGCCATAGCGGGCGATCCCATCCCCAAGGTGCTGCTCAGGCCTGCGATTGCAAACGCTTGAAGACCTCTTCGGCGGCTTAACTGGAGGGCTGAAGAAGTTCTATTTGTTAGAACAAATGCGGGTTTTTGAGAGGGGACTGCTCGGCGGAGTCTACTGTTCATCGTGAAGCTTCCTGAGTCATTTTTTTAAAGATAAGTTGTGTTGCAACGGATGCAGATTTCATGCCAGTCTGTAAACGCGTGCCAAGCCAACCGAGTGCGGGGTAAAACAAATACCTTTGGGTTCATACACAGTCTTTGGCTCAACAAACCGTCCTTGGCATGCTTGGCGATTTGACTAGGGCAAATCCCGCCCAAGCTTTGTGCGCCTTGCACCAAGGCGGCACTAAGCACTTGACAGAATGGTCTCTTCGAATGCTTGGGCTTTGTAGACGCTCGTTTAAATCGGGTGGTGTGACGCATGGCATGCATCATGCTATCCGAAAAACTGTCACAATATTGACATCTGCAAGGTCTGATGTCGCGTTGGCTTAGATGCAGACCCCGCAGGTGGCGTTTTATGGCTTCAAGTAAATTCTTATTTCGCGCTTGTTTCTTCTTTATAGATAATAGCT
>VGHV01000195.1 GCA_016868095.1 Betaproteobacteria bacterium | reverse complement strand
ATCGCCTCTAAATCAGCGGTGAAAAAGGTGCTCGAGCGCCTGGCAGGCGCGGGCATGATCGAGCGCACTGCCCAGGGCGATTGGGCACCCAGCGAGCGCTTTTTCGAGCGCACCGTCGCCAGTCAAGCGGTACCTGCAGGGGTGCCAGTGGGACTGGAGGGCGATGCGTATGAAAAGCTTACCCTTGATCGCTATCTGATACCTAAGCCCACCGAGACTGTTCTCATTCGGGTGAAGGGTGACAGCATGATTGAGGCAGGTATTCACGACGGCGATCTTGCAGTCGTTGAGCGCTGCCAAGAGGCGCATCAAGGCGACATTGTGGTCGCCGTTGTGGATGATCAGTTGACCTTAAAAACCCTTGCACGAGACAAAAACGGATATCACTTAGTGCCGGCAAATAGTAGCTACCCCGTGATTCGACCACAGGGAAAGCTTGAGATATTTGGCGTTCTGGTTGGCCTTGTGCGTCGCTACCCATGAGGAGAACCAACCTTGAAGATCTTTACGCTTGCGCATTTCTTGCGCCACGTTTCCGTATCCCGTCTACAGGTCTTCACGCAAGCCCATCCGATCGCTGAGCATCTGCGATTTGACTGGCAGCAGTCCCCAGAGGCTATACCTGGGCGCTTAAATGCAGCCGTCGCTGAGTTACTTGCAACGGCAAAGGGTCAATCGTCTGAGGATGAAGCAGCGTCCGTGTGTCATGCCGTTTTCCTCTGGCAGGATGACTTGCGTCGTGTTCATTTATTAAGCAATGAAGCGGCAGGTTTTGAGTTTCGTGTCGGCTTAAGTGACGATCCTCATGCGCTGGCAACGATAGGCCAGTGGGATGCTCGGGATCAGGCACTTTGGGTTTTTCATGAGCGTGCGCAGCTATTTCGCGATGTTGAGTTGCACCTGGCATTCCAGGCTAAAGCCAACGGTCGATCATGGAAGAAGCATCGGATTGAGCCAGGACTTTGCCTTACCGCCGATCGATCGCAATTAGAAGCTTTCTCTCATGAGGTCGCAAAGCTCTATGAAAAGGCAGGTGCTGGTAAGAGCACCCACATCGAGCAAAGCGTTTGTGCCTCCGATGGGAGCATTCAGTACACGATTTATGTGGAAGGGCCCGTGACTGCGCTGAGCCACTTTACCGAGCAGCGGTTTCATCGCCTCACCACGCGCATTGCGCTTGAAACAGCGCTGGTCTACCAGCCCGAAACGGGTGACATTGAGAGTGTGGTGAAAGGGGGTGCAAAAAATCATAAAGCGGTTCTGCAACTCTTTTCCAAATATCTGGCCGGGCGCGAGATCGCACCGCAGCGGATCGGCAAAGCGCGCTACAGCTTAAATGAGCTTCGAAGCGGTGTGGCCATGCATGATGACCTCTCACCACTCGGTGTTGACCGGGTGAGGCTGCGCCGTGCGCAACTGAGGCCACGCACCAATACAGCAAGTGCCATTCGGATCGAAGCCTCGCCTGAGCAAGATCAGGACGATGCACTCGAATTGGCTCGTAAAAAACTTCATGTCGATCACCTCTTTGAGGCTGAATACGATTTGGATGCGGTTTGTATCCTGGTCTACCTCGCATCAAACGACGGCCATCGTGCAAAGCGTTTTAGCTTTGAGGTGTATTCCGCTGGTTCCTCGACCATCAAAAATCTGTCAGAGAAAAATCAGCCGATTGCCCAGGCTGTTTTAAAGTCACTGCAACTGGCTGAACCTGAGGAAGCCTTGGCGTGAGTGCAAGGCTCATTGAGTCGATGGGCCTGCTTTGCCAGTTGCTTGAACAGGCATCGCCTGAGATTGCCGCAAGCGCCTTGCTGAGCGAGGACAAATACGCTGCAACGGGTGAGGCGCTCATTCACGAGCGCCTCCTCTCAACCGGGACGGTGCGCTCTTACGTAACGTGCCCCGAGTGCCTGGTTGAGAATGCGCGGCTTGTAAAGCCATGTAATGATTCAAACGTTCTTCTTTTTTGCGATGACTGTGGTGACATTGAATGCCCGCGCTCAGTGCTCCAAACCTACACCGTGAATGTTGCCCGTGTGGTCGAGCGTTTATCGGCAAGCTTATCGTTGCCCCTTGCAAGTCGGAAAGCGATTGGCCCGAATTCATCATGGCGATTAGGCATTCAAGAGCGCCGGCGCGGGGCTGCAACGACTTGGTATTTCGGCAGACGCCTTAGCCGCGCCTGCGAGGCGAAAGCGCTCGTTGATCAAATCAAGCTTGATCAGGCTGCGCGGTCTGCGAAAATCCTAACCAGCACCCGCCTGCCGCTCTGTGCCTCCTCGCCGCTTGCAGGCTACGAGATCATCGAGTTGCCTAGTGTTGCGAGGCTCTCCCAGAGCCGGTTTCTTTTCTATGACAATAGGCTTCAAGATGTTGAGCATCCGAGCGCTGAAGATGCACCAAGCGGAAACTCCCTGGCGTACGTTCGCAGCAGGCGTTGTGCTTATGTGAACGGTATTAAATACCAACTTGAAAGCATGCAGCAAAAGATTTTGCTAGCCCTCATGGATGCGCATGCCCATCGGTTGGAAGCGCAACAGATTGCAGCACGCTGTGGCTCGAGCGCCTTTCCGTTTCAGCCGATCAAGTACTTTGGCAGAAATCCGCTCGTTTATAAAACCTTTGTGCGGTATCTGGCAGGCGATAAGCTCTACGTCCTAGCCGAAGGCGATTAAAGCCACGCTTCGGCGGGATGAGCTAGTGAATTGCTGATGATGAGCTTGGTCAGAATCACAAGCTCTTTGTAATTTAGATCGTTATTTGGCTTGCTCAATCTGATTGCGCGATTGAGTCACGGCCTCATTAAACATCGTAAGTAGGATGTGGTCTTTGAGGGGCAGTGCGCCGACAACGGCTGAAGCCCAATCAAGGTAATCGACCCTGCGCTGAATATCCCAGTGGGATGGCGGACTGCCTCCAACATCTCGAACGTTACTGATCTTATCGGCAAGTTTGATCAATGCTGCACCGGGTGATTTGTGTGAGGCGTGCTCAATTTGTAGCCTTTTTCGCTCATTTTTTTCAAGCGATTTATCGTCAGTTACCTCCAGTACCATCGATGTTATCTCCTGTCCGAAGTGATGAAGCAGTTCCTCCTCAGTCGTCTCAGTATCTTCAATGGTGTCGTGCAAGAGTGCCGCTGCGATGATTGAAGCGTCCTCGACTTTGCCGTCTTCGGCAAGCATCCGCGCAACTTCCAAAGGATGATTGATGTAAGGCGTGGATTCAGCGCCTTTTCGCAATTGCTTGCGGTGCTTTTCCGCAGCAAATTTGGCGGCTTTCAACATAATAATGAAGTCATGATTCATAACAGTCCTTAACTAGTCGATACAAAATTGATTGAAAACCTGATTCACCGCTCCTGATGGTTTGAGCCTAAAGATTGCGTATCGTTTCCCAAGGGAAGTGCTCCCCGCCAAAGTGCCCCCATCTTGAAATCTCGATGAGACTGCCTTGCATGAAGCTTGAACCACTCAATAGCAGGCTGAGATCAAACCACGATGCTGCCTTTGCGAGGCTCAGTCCATGATTGTCCCCGTTCACAAGGCTAATCAGTCTCGCGCTTCGATCGCCTGGATGCCATCCCAGCGTTACCGTAACCTCATTTGCCAGGCCCAAACGAACCATCGTCTTGGCGACTCTCCTTGCATGAAGTCCACCCGCACGGTCAGCCTTAAAGAAATCCTTTCCTGACCATGCACCGCCACCGATCGGAATTCGAGGGCCGTAGGCATCCATCACAAGCTTTTTACCGGATAGCCCATTGTCGCCCTCAGGGCCGCCAACTTCAAAGTCGCCTGCGCCATTGACCGTCAGTTGATCCGGTAATTGTTCGCAAAAGCCAGCAAGTACTTTTGACGACTCCTGCAAAACCTGCTGCAACGCTAGTCTTACCGCGCGATGCAGGCCCACTTCATCAGCGTTTGCTGCCTGCTGTAGTGAACAACTGAATTCGCGCAGCCACCAGGCTACGGGGTTACCCGTTGAATCCCTTTGCTCTTCAACGATCACCATCACCTTGCCATCCGGACCCAGGTTAAGGTAAGGGTGCTCGTCTCGCAGTCGGTAAAGACGCCTGGCAATGCGTGCGACTAGCCATTGCTCAACGGGCAGATGATTGGTGGCTTCCAACGCATTGGCGTACCCCACACAAATGGCCTGATCATCAGCGAGTTCACGAAATTCAGCTTCACCCTCTTCAAGCGGACCGAGGCACAGGTTTGAAACAACCTTGACCTGCTCTGGCGCGGGATACCACCCATTAATATAGCCTGCAGATCGGTATATGTCTTGTACCAGCGAAGTAACTTTAATCGTTGCCGCTTCAGGACAACCAATACGGCCGGTGATGTAGACATGGTCGCGGTGTACTGCAACCTCAACACCGACCAGCGCACGGGGGTCGCGCCGCCAGGCTTCTTCGACCAACGCATCGGCAATCGCATCGCTAAGCTTGTCGGGGTGTCCCGGGAAAACGAACTCTGCGGGGTAGCGTCTGTTTATCATCATAGCGCTCCAGTTGAAATGATGTCGGTGTAGTCGGCAACGCCTGCGAGGTCGTCCCGATTGATGGAGTTGCCTAAGTAGGCCACGGCCAATTTGGCGCTGCGCAGCGTTTGATGGTGTTGGCCGCAAGGGCGGCCTACCCAGCCATCGGTGATAATGAGGGCGCGCCGAATGTCATGGGCGGACATATGTTCTGCCACTGAATCGATGCTGGTGCCTCCTGTGCTGCTGCACCGGCCCGCGCGCAGTTCTGCTTTGGTAATGTCGACAACCTTCGTTGAGAAGAGGTGGATCCTCGGATGGAGCAGGTCTTCACAATCAAGGGTGGCTCCATACAGGGGGCCGAAGACATCGTTCATGCTGCCTGAGACATCGAGATAGATATGGACGAGCGCACCGCTATGGCGACGCCGTTTCCATTGGATCTCTGCAGGGTGAAGCAGGCTGGGAACCCCCAGGGCCTGCAAGACGCATGAGCGCCGAGACAATGTGGGCAGTGGACTTTGAATGCAGGTGGCTGCAACATTAGCCTGAAGGATTGGGCTCCTTCCCGCAGCACCCGCTACTTTTTGAATAAGGTTACGGAGTATGGAACGACGTGAACGTGTCTTTGGCGGGGCGACGCTGACGTCGTTGAGTACATCGGCGAGGGACCGTCCGCGAATGGGGTCTGGCGGTTGGGGCCACTGCTCGACCAGATCGGGTACCAGATCGAAAAGAACGGGCGAGCCTTGTTTTAGGTCTGGCCGTTGATGATCGTCGGCCTC
>VGHV01000194.1 GCA_016868095.1 Betaproteobacteria bacterium | reverse complement strand
CCGATCAAAACGCCATCGGAGGTGTAAATCCGCAAAGGAATTTTCGGCTTGTAGTCCAGTAGCGCATTTACCGTCGGCAGTCGATCCATCGCCAGGATAAAGGCAAGCGAAAGGCAGGCTGCAAGCGATAAACCAACCACGCTTGCCACCGCAAAAGCCCATGCAAACCAGCGAGACCAAGGCAGACCATCGAGCTCTTGCTGGGGAAGTCGGCTTCGAGGCTTGCCGCCACCACCGCCACTTCCTCCGCCGCCGCCACTTCCTCCGCCGCCGCCACTTCCTCCGCCACGTCCAGTAGCCCCGCCAGCGTCGCCGCTGCCACCGCCTGCAGCGCCGCTCGTGCTAGCCTCGGTATGCCCCGCTGCACCGCCTGTGCCACTGCCCGCTCTTCTGATTGCGCGAGCTTGCTGGGTGGCCTCGCGAAGACTTAAGCGCGGCTCACGGTTTGGGGTCGATGTCGGCCTTGGGCGATCCATTGCGTCGTCGGGTGGGGGAAGTCTTGGATTGGCCATGCGTGCTGTGAGTCAGAATGGGGCGATTATGGCCTGTTTTGCTGCTGATGCGCCCCCGATGGGCAGGCGAAAATACGGCATGATCGGTCCCTACCGTTTAAGCTCCATGTTCTTCGCATGACAACTCCTCCCCTCGATCCGAATAGCCAGCCAATCGCTTTGATTGGCATGATGGGCTCTGGCAAGTCGACCGTGGGCAAACGCCTTGCACGGGCGCTAAACCGTCCCTTTTTAGATGCTGACAGTGAATTGGAGCGTCGTTGCGGTGTACCGATTCAAACGATTTTTGAGCTTGAAGGCGAAGAAGGATTCCGGCAGCGAGAATCCGAACTTTTGCGTGGCCTCATCGGCTCGCCTGATCTGGTTCTTGCAACCGGCGGTGGCGCGGTGCTAAGACCTGAAAATCAAGCGCATCTTAGGCAGCACTGCTGCGTGATTTATCTTCAGGCTAGTCTGCAGGATTTGTGGATGCGCCTTCGCCACGACCGCTCACGCCCGCTGCTTAAGGCTGCTGACCCAAAGGCTCGCATCGCCGAGCTTTTGCGCTTTCGCGAGCCGATTTATCAATCGCTTGCCCATTACGCTGTCCCAACCGGGCGGCAGGCGCCTGAAAGGGTGGTTCAAGACATTATGCGTATGCTCGATTTAAGGTGATCCATGACTTCTGATGCCCAACCACATGCCGCAGATCTTCTCAGTCCTTCATCGACAACACTTCGACGGGTTGCGGTCGCACTTGGTGAGCGTAGCTATGAGGTCCTGATCGGTGAGGATCTGATGAGGCGGCATCAGCTTTGGGCAGCGCTGATTCAAGGTAGACAAGTTGCCCTGGTTACCAACGAAACCATTGCTAAGTTGCACGCAGCAAGCGTGCGAGCGGCGATTGAGCCCTTTGCAGCCAACGTCATCCAAATTGAATTACCCGATGGTGAGGCCTACAAGGACTGGCAGCATTTACAGTTGATCTTTGATGCCTTGCTTCGTCATCGCTTTGATCGTCGATGCATATTGGTCGCATTCGGCGGGGGTGTGGTGGGTGACATGACGGGTTTTGCGGCCGCCTGTTATCAACGCGGGGTCGATTTCATCCAGATCCCAACCACCTTTCTTGCCCAGGTCGACTCATCGGTTGGCGGCAAAACCGGCATTAACCACCCAGCAGGCAAAAACATGATTGGCGCCTTTCATCAACCCAAGTTGGTGCTGGCTGACGCGCGATGGCTGCAAAGCCTTCCAGCGCGCGAGTTAAGTGCGGGGCTCGCTGAGGTTATCAAGCACGGCGCTATTGCGGACCGCGATTATCTTGAGGAAGTTTTTACCAACATGCCGGCCTTGCTCAAAGCAGATCCTGCCGCCTTGATCGCCGCGGTGGCGCGATCCTGCGAAATTAAGGCAGCAGTGGTCGGTGAGGACGAACGCGAAGATGACAGGCGCGCGGTGTTGAATTTCGGCCACACTTTTGGCCATGCGATTGAGGCCGGTTTGGGCTACGGCGTTTTGCTGCATGGCGAGGCGGTAGGGACTGGCATGGTGATGGCCTCTGAACTCTCGCAACGATTGGGTTTATTAGCGCCAAGCGATCGTGAACTGCTTCTTGCAGCGATTGAAGCGGCGAAACTCCCCATGCAAGCGCCGGCTTGGTCAACCGCTGACTATGTCAAGTGGATGTCTGTGGATAAGAAGGCGCGAGCAGGACGTCCACGCTTTGTACTTTTAAAGGGCTTGGGGCATGCCTTCATGCGCGAAGTGGACGAGGCGATCGTCGATCAAAGCATCAAGGCTTGTCTTGAACAGCCTGCTAGGAATTGATGACGGATCGATGTCTGTCTCGATATACTGCAAGGTTCGATTGTTAACACTTGCTGCACCGCCACAATTTCAGGACCTCTTCTGTCATGCAAGATCACATGCCTAGTGAGCGCTCGTCGATGAGCGAAGCACCCCAAGCGCAAGGCCTTTATGACCCCAGTCGCGAGCACGATGCCTGCGGCGTTGGTTTCGTTGCCCATATCAAGGGTCAAAAGAGCCACCGGATTGTTGAACAAGGCCTGCAAATTCTGGGCAATCTCGATCATCGTGGCGCCGTTGGTGCCGACCCCTTAATGGGCGATGGTGCAGGAATTTTGATCCAAATGCCAGATCAGTTCTTCCGCGAGGAAATGGCCAGGCAATCGGTGATGCTGCCGCCTGCAGGCGAGTATGGTGTCGGCATGATTTTCTTGCCCAAAGAGCCAGCGTCAAGGCTTGCATGTGAGCAAGAACTAGAACGTGCAATCCGTGCTGAAGGCCAGTTGCTGCTGGGATGGCGCGATGTGCCAGTCGATCACGATATGCCGATGTCGCCAACGGTTCGCGCGAAAGAACCGCTCATTCGGCAGGTCTTTATAGGTCGCGGACCCGATGTGCGCGTGGTCGATGCTTTCGAGCGCAAGCTCTACGTCATCCGCAAAATGGCAAGTCATGCGATCCAGGCCCTGGCCCTAAGTCATGGGCGCGAATACTTTGTGCCTTCGATGTCGGCTCGGACCATTGTTTACAAGGGGTTGTTGTTATGCCATCAAGTGGGCCAGTACTACCGCGATCTTGCTGATCCTCGTGTGGTGTCTGCGCTTGCCTTGGTTCATCAGCGCTTTTCAACCAATACCTTTCCAGAGTGGCCGCTTGCGCACCCGTATCGTTTGATTGCCCATAACGGTGAAATTAATACCGTGAAAGGCAACTACAACTGGTTGCGAGCACGCGAAGGCGTGATGCGCTCACCGGTGCTCGAACAAGACCTCGCCAAACTCTATCCCATCGTCTACCCAGGACAATCCGATACCGCGACCTTTGACAATTGCCTTGAGTTGCTGGTCATGGCCGGTTATCCGATTGCCCAAGCCGTCATGATGATGATCCCCGAGGCTTGGGAGCAGCATACCTTGATGGATCCAAAGCGTAGAGCGTTCTACGAATACCACGCAGCGATGATGGAGCCTTGGGATGGCCCGGCTGCCATAGCCTTTACCGATGGACGCCAGATTGGTGCCACACTTGATCGAAACGGTTTGCGTCCTGCGCGCTATTGCATCACCGACGACGATTTGGTGGTGATGGCCTCAGAGGCTGGGGTGCTTCCAATCCCCGAGAGCCGGATTGTGAAGAAGTGGCGCCTTCAGCCTGGCAAGATGTTTTTGATCGATTTAGAACAAGGTCGGATCATCGATGATCAGGCCTTAAAAGATCAGTTGGCTAATGCGCGTCCCTGGCGTGAATGGATTGAAGCGGTTAGGGTAAAACTCGATGATGTACAGCTGAGCCAGACTTCAGAAGACATCGAAAGCCCAAGTGCGGCAAGCCTTTTGGATCGCCAACAAGCCTTTGGCTACACCCAGGAAGATTTGAAGTTTTTGATGTCGCCCATGGCGGTTTCTGGCGAAGAGGCGGTAGGTTCCATGGGTAATGACTCGCCGCTTGCCGTACTTTCTTCCAAAAATAAGCCACTTTATAACTACTTCAAACAGCTCTTTGCGCAGGTGACCAATCCACCGATCGATCCAATTCGCGAACAATTGGTGATGTCGCTGGTGTCGTTTATTGGCCCCAAACCGAACCTGCTCGATTTAAATGCGGTGAATCCGCCCTTGCGGCTTGAGGTCAGTCAACCGGTTTTGAATGCCGAGGATATGGCCAAACTGCGACATATCGACCGTTATACCGCGGGCAAGTTTCGTTCGCTCGAACTCGATATGGTCTATCCGATCCAATGGGGTAAGGAGGGCATCGAGGCCTGCCTGGCTTCATTGCGTGCCAAGGCCGAAGAGGCGGTACATGCAGGCTATACCGTGCTTATATTGTCAGATCGTCGCGCCGATCGTGATCAGGTAGCCATTCCTGCGCTTCTTGCCACCAGTGCGATCCATTTGCATTTGGTCAATCGAGGTTTACGCACACGTACAGGCTTGGTGGTCGAAACCGGTTCAGCACGCGAGGTACACCACTTCGCACTGCTTGCGGGTTATGGTGCTGAAGCGATTCATCCTTATCTGGCCATTGAGACGCTTTGCGAGATGGCTCGTGGCATGCCTAAGGACATGAGCGCCGAGAAGGCGGTCAAAAACTATATCAAAGCCCTGGGTAAGGGGCTTATGAAGGTCATGTCCAAAATGGGCATTTCGACCTATATGAGCTATTGCGGTGCTCAAATTTTTGAAGCGATCGGTTTGTCGCAAACAGTGATTAACCAGTACTTCACGGGCACCCCGTCCAATGTCGGCGGTGTTGGAATTTTTGAAATCGCTGAAGAGGCCATACGGGTGCATCAGGCTGCCTATGGTGCGGATCCGGTCCTGTCGCTTAGTCTTGAAACCGGCGGCGAATACGCTTATCGCACACGCGGTGAAGACCATATGTGGACCCCGGATTCGATTGCAAAACTGCAGCACGCCGTGCGTTCGGATAGCGTATCGACCTATAAGGAATACGCCACACTTATCAACGATCAAAGCCGCAGGCATATGACCCTGAGGGGATTATTCGAGTTCCGTCTGGATCAATGTAAGCCTATTCCGATTGATCAGGTCGAGCCTGCTTCAGCCATTGTGAAGCGGTTTGCCACTGGGGCCATGTCATTGGGCTCGATCTCCACCGAAGCACACAGCACCCTTGCGATTGCCATGAATCGCATAGGCGGCAAAAGCAATACCGGTGAGGGTGGCGAAGATGAGATGCGTTATGCCGCTGAAATGCGTGCCGGGCGTTCGACCATTCAAGATGGCGATAGCGTGGCAACAATCA
>VGHV01000193.1 GCA_016868095.1 Betaproteobacteria bacterium | reverse complement strand
CCGTCGGGTACCGGGTCGGCCTATCGTTGATATCAGCTAGCGAGGCTGGCTTATTTGTCAGGACGAAGCGCCTGTTACCAACTCTTGTTCAAGCCGTTGCTGCGGATGCCAGGGCTTCTTCAAGCCTTTGCTGTGCTCGGCTTAGCTCGCTCGAATCATCGCAGGCAAAGACTTGGCGTTGTGGCATGGCGCGCAGCCAGGTGAGTTGGCGCTTGGCAAATTGTCGAGTTGCTGCAATGCCTTGCTCCTCAAGTGAGCTGCCCTGATCGGCCTGGCCGAGAAGCCATTGCAGGCATTGCCGATAGCCCACAGCCCGCATCGACGGAAGGCTTGCATGCATGTTCTCTTGGGCCATCAACGCTGATACTTCGTCCAGAAGCCCTCGCTTGAGCATGTGCTTAAAACGTAGAGCAATGCGTTGGTGTAACCAGCTGCGATCGCGAGGCTCAAGGCTTATCCAGATCAGCGTCTCCAGACCTGGTTTGGGCACGCTGCCTGCTTGATCGGCTAGCCACGCGCTAAGTGGCCTGCCGCTCATGCGAAACACCTCCAGTGCGCGAGAAATACGCTGTGCGTCATACGGCATGAGACGGGCGGCGGTTTGTGGATCGACTCGGGCGAGTGCTGCATGCATGGCTGGCCACCCGAATGCTTTGGCTTCGCTAGCAACAGCTTCACGGACTGCTGCTTCGGTTTCAGGAAGCTCCGAAAGGCCACCAGCAAGTGCACGCCCGTAAAGCAGCGTGCCACCGACCACCAGAGGAATACGCCCACGCTGCCTGATGTCTGCAAGTGCGCTGAGCGCGTCGTCACGAAAGCGGGCTGCCGAGTACGTCTGCCAGGGGTTGATCAGGTCAATCAGGTGGTGCGGGACGGCTGCGCGTTCATCTGGGCTTGGTTTGGCTGTGCCTATGTCCATGCCGCGATAAACCTGCGCAGAGTCCATGGTAATGATTTCAAGCCGATCCGCTAAGGGCCCACTTGTTGCAAGCGAAAGCGCCATGCCCGATTTGCCACTGGCTGTTGGCCCGGTCAGAACAACAATCATGCTCGTTAGCGGCCGCGCATGAGCCAGCGATCAAGCTGATCCATACCGATGTTGATCCACGTGGGTCTGCCATGATTGCAGCGGTCCGAACCCGGGGTTTGCTCCATGAGGCGCAAGAGGGCATTCATTTCGCTCAAGCTGAGCTGACGATTTGCTCGCACGGAGGCATGGCAGGCCCAACGCGCAAGCAGGGCATCCCGGGCGCTGCCAAGCACCAAATCGGCAGAGCCTGCCTGCAAGGCCTGCAAAACATCATGAACCACTGCTGCGAGATCGCCTCTGGCAAGCAAACTTGGCACCGAACGTAAAACCAGTGCTTGCGGCCCCCCAGGCTCAAGATCAAGACCTAGCTGTAGCAAAAGCGCCCTGGCTTGTTCAACCATCGCGACATCGCTTTCTTGAGCGCGAACCCGAAGCGGAACCAGCAGTTGCTGGACCTGTAAGGATTGGCCGTTGTAGGCTTGCTTGAGCTGCTCATAAGTGATGCGCTCGTGTGCTGCGTGCATGTCGACAATGACAAGACCCGACTTGTTTTGTGCAAGCAGATAAACCCCGTGCAATTGCGCCAGTGCCACGCCTAAGATGGGTAATTCCGAGGTGTCGTCGGCAGCTTCGGGCAAGGGCTGTTGATGGTTCGTTGGGCTTTGCGCCGGCTCGGTGACGATGTGGTGATGGCTCGAGGCGCTGGTATCCGAGGGACCCCTCGCTGCGTAAAGCGAAAGCCAGCCCTGCTGGCCCTTACTGCTTATGTTGGAAGCGCTGGCTATGCGGGGCTCTGGAGCCTGGTCGAGTTGTTTGAACGCGCCTGTACTTGCACCTGATCCCTTGAGCACGTCGGCAAGTTGCAGAGCTATAAAGCGGAAAACAGCCTGGGGATCTCGAAAGCGAACTTCAAACTTGCTTGGATGAACATTCACATCGACAAGCTCGGGCGAAATGTTCAAAAACACGCACCACGACGCTTGCAAGTCGTGATGCAACACATCACGATAGGCTTGACGCATCGCCGCTTGCAGCAAACGATCGCGAACAAAACGCCCATTGACGTAAAAATACTGCTTATCGCTTCGAGATTTAGCACGTTCTGGGTGGCCGAGCAGTCCATAAAGTCGAAGCACAGCGGTATCGCCCGAGTCGAAGGCTATGAGGCTTTCGGCTTGTTCACTACCAACACCCATGCCGGTGCTAACCCGCTGCTGCCAGCTCTGCTGTGGCCATGCCAGCACGACGCGCTGCTCAGACTGCACCCTAAAGCTCACACCAGGATGCGCAATCGCCACGCGGCGCAACGCCTCGATGGCGTGGCCGGCCTCGGTAGCCGCAGACTTTAGAAACTTGCGCCTTGCCGGTGTTGCTGCGTAAAGGTCAAGTACTTCGACCCGGGTACCTTGAGCGCCTGCTGCAGGTTCAATGGCACCGGTCGCTGAATCGAGCAGCCAGGCATGTTCTTGGTGAGCACTCCGCGAGCGCAGCAAGGTTCTTGCCACTGAGGCGATCGAGGCCAAGGCCTCGCCTCGAAAACCCAGGCTCTGTACCTGCTCGAGCTCTTCCAGATTGCGGATCTTGCTCGTGGCATGTCGGGTTAATGCAAGCGCTAGCTCCTGCGCTGGGATGCCCATACCGTCGTCGCTCACCACGATGCGCTGCATGCCGCCGTCTTCAAGCCTTAACTCAATGTGTTTGCTGCCTGCGTCAAGTGCGTTTTCAAGCAATTCTTTCACCACCGAAGCCGGCCGCTCGATAACCTCGCCTGCAGCGATTTGGCTTATCAGCACATCGGGCAAAAGTAAGATGGATCGCCGAGCGGCTTCAGACGCTTGTTCGCTCATGCTCAAGTTTTGTTGGGTCATCCGACGGGGTGGGTGGTTTCATAACCCAATGCTAGCAAGCCGCGGGGGCATTAAGGATCGCTTATTATCGCGGCCCATGGATCTGAGCTGGATTGTCGATGTCTTGTTGCATTTGGATAAGCACCTGGCCGCCCTGGCGCAGGCTTGGGGTCCATGGATTTACGCAGCGCTATTTGCGGTGATTTTTGTTGAGACGGGTTTGGTCGTCATGCCTTTCCTGCCCGGTGATTCACTGCTTTTTGTAGCCGGGGCGATTGCAGGCCTCGGTGGGTTGGATCTTTTCACGCTTTGCTGCCTGCTCAGCGTGGCAGCGATTCTTGGTGACTTTGTGAATTACTCGGTCGGCCGACGGGTGGGGGCTAAGGTTTTTGCTTGGGAAGACTCACGCTGGTTTCATAAGCAATCATTTGAGCGCACCCAGGCCTTCTACGACCGCTACGGGGCAGTCACCATCATCGTGGGTCGTTTCTTGCCCTTTGTACGGACTTTTGCCCCCTTTGTTGCAGGTGTGGCTGAGATGAATCGCAAACGATTTGTTATTTACAACATTGTTGGCGCGCTCATCTGGGTGGTCGGACTTTGCTCGCTGGGCTATGCGGTCGGCAATACCAGCTGGGTTCAGGCCAATTTTTCCTTGGTGACCTTGCTGCTGATCGTGGTGCCAGGCATGCCGGCAATCATCGAGGTCTTGCGCCAGTGGCTGCGTTCGCGACGAGGTACTGCTTAATGCCTTTGTGCAAGGCGTCAGCGAGCTGATCGCGGTAGTTTGCGTCAGCAAGCCGTTGCTCCTCTTCCGGGTTTGATATAAAAGCTGTTTCGACCAAGACTGAGGGCACATCCGGGGAGCGCAAGACCGCAAATCCCGCTCGCTCAACCTTGGGTTTGTGCAAACGCCCGATTCGTCCAAGTTCGCCGAGTAGAAGGCCTGCGAGCTCAGATGATTCACGGATTTGGGTGCGGGTACTCAGTTCGAGCAAGATACGGGTTGCATCCTTATCGCGCCGACGCAAATCAACCCCGCCAAGTTCATCGGCAGCGTTTTCCTTTTGAGCAAGATAGCGTGCGCTTGCGCTGCTGGCTGCGCCTTCGGATAGGACAAAAGCCGATGCTCCTCTTGCCCTCGCTTCCGTGAAGGCATCGGCGTGGACCGAAAGCATCACATCGGCCTTCAAGGCGCGTGCTTTGCGCACGCGCTGACCGAGGGGTACAAAATAGTCCGACTCGCGGATTAAGGCTGGCCGAAGCCCTTCATCTCCCGCGAGTCGCTCAGCTAATTTGCGCGCTACATCAAGCACAACATCTTTTTCTTTTAGGCCTGTCGGGCCAACGGCGCCCGGGTCTTCACCACCATGGCCCGCGTCAATCGCAATAATCCGACCGGTCAGATTTGTGGTTGATGCAGTCGATGGTTTTTCTGAGGGTGTGGCAGTTTTGGCCTCGCGCTTGGCCAAATCCTCAATAAGCTGTTCGAGCCCGGGTTCATCCGATTTCGCCGCAAAACGCCGATTTAACAAGGCCTGCAAGGCGTCGGGCTCGCGATCCGGGTGCAAATCAATCATCCATCGTCGTTGATAAGGGCCAACAGGCAGCGACTCGAAAATCTCAACGCGGACAGCTTGTCTCAGATCAAAAACCAGGCGGACTATCCTGGGTTGAAACTGTCCAACCCGCAGCTGTGCGATCCAGGGGTCATCAGCTGGAATAATCGAGGGCAATTGACGCAGTGCGGTGTCGACCTGTAGGTCTTGCAAGTCGATCACTAAGCGTAGAGGATGCTCAAGTAATTGATGCTGAACCACCAAACGCTGTTCGAGTTCGAGGGTCACTCGCGTGTAGGCCTGAGAAGGCCAGACGCGAACGCCCAAGAGTCCTGCAGCATGGGCCTGACTGCCCGTCCAGGCCAAGGCTTCGATACCAAGTAAACCAAGGCCCTTGATGAAAAGCTCACGCCGACCAAGCCTTGTCGTCGAATGGGTTAAGGGCAGATCGATCAGGTGCTTGCGCATGGCAGGAGGAGAGATCAGCGCTTTGGGGGGTCTAAAGGCTTGGCTTGCAAGCCGAGCTTGAGGGCTTGAAAAGCCCAAAAGTCAGTGCTTGCCGTTACGGTGACATGCCTTGGGCCGAGCTCGGCTTGAAGCTCTTCGTCTTTGCAGCTGTCGGCTTCGCGATAGCCTTCTTCACCCCCCCAGGACCAATGAATCCGGATATCAGCGTCAGGCAGGCTTGCCTTCTCGGGCCATTCAACCAGCAGCAATGCGCAAGGCTCATCGAAATGGTCTTCAAGTCCTGCACCGAGCCAATCGCCAGGGGTGTTGAGTCGATAAAAGTCAAAGTGATAGACATCAAAAGAAAGACTTGGCTCATTGCGTATCTCTCGATAGGCTGAACCGAG
>VGHV01000192.1 GCA_016868095.1 Betaproteobacteria bacterium | reverse complement strand
TGGCCACCCCCAGAATCTGACACGCTCGGCGCTCAGACAGACGCGGATATTTGCCCACAGCACCTTGCACCGCTGCACGCTGGCGCTGTGGGCTTAGAAGTTTCCCCGCGCAACATCCGTGAGCACCATCTTCTCCAAGTGCAGTTCACCCACCAAGCGTTTGAGTCGCGCGTTCTCCTGCTCCAATTGCTTCAGGCGCTTAGCCTGGTCCACCTTCATGCCCCCGTACTCACGCCTCCAGCGGTAGTAGCTCTTGTCGGTAGCACCGGCCTCTCTGCAAGCGCTCAGTACATCTTTGCCTTAACCTATCTTGATCTCTATCTCGCGCAACTTGGCCACGATTTGCTCGGGCTTTAATCGAACACCTTTTGGCATAACTTAATCCTTTCGAATGACAAAAACACTCAGTTTCTCTCACTCATACTGGATCAGTTTTTAAACGCAGGTCACTCACACTCCCTTAAACGAAGCAGCACGTCGATCTTTAAAGGCCGACGTACCCTCTTGCAGGTCTTCTGTGAACCCCAGATCGTGAAATGATGCCGACTCTAGTCTCAGTGCCTCATCAAAAGACATGCCGTAGATTCTTCTAATTACTTCTTTAGCGAAGCATTGCGGCAGGGGTGCTCTAGAAGCTAGATGTTTTGCGTAGCAAATGGCTTCATCAATGAGTTTCTCAATCGGGAAAACCCGATTGACTAAACCGATGCGAAGTGCATGGTCTGCGTTGATCCTATCGCCCGACAGGACCATTTCCATAGCATGCCCCATGCCTACAATTTGTGGTAATCGCACTAGACCGCCATCGCAAGCGTGAAAACCCCAACCAACATCCTGGAGTGCAAATTCTGCATTTGTAGAACAAAACCGAATATCAGCAGCGAGTGCAAGCTCAAATCCACCAGAAATTGCATAGCCATTTATGGCGGCGACAATTGGCTTGTCAATCTTTAGCCCACGTGTGATCCCGCCGAATCCAGGACCATTTGTAAAACGTCTTCTAAATTCTGGAGCAGGTCTGGTAGCGAAATTCATTGTATAAGTCTTCAAATCGGCACCGGCACAAAACGACTGATTTCCCGAACCGGTAATTACCGCGACCCTTGCAGTGTCATCCCGATCAAAACGAACCCATGCGTCTATAAGTTGATCGTTCGCCTCGAAGTCTAACGAATTCATTTTGCCAGGGCGGTTTATTGTAATCATTACAATATTGTCAAGGTTTTCATAAATGATCGAATTCAAGCCAGCACTCCTTCAATGGCTCGGTGAGTTTGAAAAGTGAATTTGCATCCCGTCCTGGCGTAACTCATAGACTGATTGGCCTAATTCAGGTTCACTGTCTCCAAACTCCAAGACTCCCGTCACCCTCAATCCATTGGTCATTTCAACAACACAGACGTGGTAGGGCGAAGTCAGACTAATGCCTGCTGGCGCGCGCCGAATAGTTGTAAAACTAATGAGGACACCTTGTGTTGATCCAGAACCCAACTCAAACTCATCGTGCATACATTTTGAACATATCGCTGGGGGGGCCAAAGTAGCTTCAGCACAACTGCAGCATCGATAAATCTTCAAGTATCAATCCCTCTGAAAATTGAAACAGTACATGCGACACCCGTACCGCCTAGATTGTGTGTCATGCCGATTCGAGCGTTCTGAACTTGATTTGGATGTTCATGGCGAAGCTGCTTAACTACCTCGTAAACTTGGGCCACACCAGTTGCACCGACTGGATGACCCTTTGCAAGTAGTCCTCCGCTCGGATTGATCGCAAGGTCGCCATCTACCGCGGTACGGCCTTCCATTACCCACTTCCCTCCCTGGCCCCGAGGTACTAAACTTAAGTCCTCGCTGTCGATAATCTCAGCAATAGAAAAGCAATCATGAAGTTCCACAAGATCAATCTGTGCAGGGCTGAGTGCTGCCCTTTGGAGTGCTATTGCAGCTGCGCTCACCGTAGCATCAAAGGACACCAGATCCCTATGCCCAGCTATTCGCGAAGAACCGCGGGTCTGTATAGATGAAAGAGCCTCTACAAATGGCACCTTTCTAGAAGGGCCTAACTGGCGCATGAGGCGTTCTGAAATTACAACAACCGCTGCAGCACCATCGCTCGTAGGACAGCAGTCGTAGAGTTGAATCGGATCGCAAATCATCGCACTCGAGCAAATCTGATCGATCGTTATCTCCGCACCCATCTGTGCCAGAGGATTTCTTAACCCGTTGCGCTTGTTTTTCAGAACAACGGCGGCCACCTCATCTCGAGTCGTTCCATAGCGCTGAGAGTGCATCCGCCATGCAAGCCCGAACAGACCGGGAAATGTCAATCCACTCGGACTGTCGTATTCATGGTCCATGGCACAGTTTAGAGCTGCCGTTGTTTGCGGTGTTTTTGCATGAGTCATCGTCTCAACACCGATCGCTATCGCAGCATCGACTGATCCTGAACTCACCGCTAGATATGCATGCCGAAAAGCAATGCCACCTGAAGCGCACGCACCTTCGACCTTAGTGCAGGGAATATTATTCAGGCCAAGCCTGTCTGCAACAATTCCTGCCAGAACTTCCTTGCCGTTGAGTGGACCACTTACAAAGTTACCAAGGTACAACGCCCCTATGTCACTGCGGTCTACTTGTGCGTCTTCAATAGCAAACGCGGCTGCCTTGACGGCAAGGTGTTCAATTGGGGTCCCATCATGCTTTCCAAAGGTTGTCGATCCAATTCCTGCAACAAATACCCTAGGCATGGGACTGCTCCTGTTTCAAGACTTCTCTAAGTGCAGTCTTCAAAATCTTTCCATAGTTGTTCTTAGGCAAGGCGTCGGTCCTAAAGTATTGTTTCGGTCTTTTGAATCGGGCTATGTTTGAAAGGCACAACGCGTCTAAGTCATCGAAACTAACGTGACGGCCTTCTTTCGAAACAAAAAAAGCAACTACCTCTTCGCCCCAATCTGGATGAGGCTTTCCAATGACCGATACCTCCAACACATCCGGGTGTTTTAGAAGAATCTCCTCTATCTCTCTCGGGTAAATATTCGTACCACCCGAAATGATCATATCCTTAGATCGATCCCGTAACGATAGCAATCCATCTTCGTCTAAAATTCCCACGTCGCCGGTCCACAGCCAACCATCTCGCAAAGCTTGCGCAGTCGCTAACGGGTTGTTCCAATAGCCAAGCATTGTGCAGTCACTCCGACAGATCACCTCGCCTAGTTCACCCGCTGGTTGATCGAACCCCAAGTCATTCACAACTCTTACTTCCACACCAGTCCTTGGATAACCGCAAGACCCCAGTTTTCTCAGATGGTCGTGATTGCGTGTTCCGTGGTGCATACGCTTTGATAGCCCGGCAATTGTCATTGGACTTTCGCCCTGCCCATACAATTGATACAGCCGAGGACCAAAACAATCCAGAGCCATCTGTAAGTCATGAACATACATAGGCCCACCACCGTAATAGAGGGTTCTCAACCCAGGGAATTCGCTTCTAAGGGCGACCGAATGCATCAATCTGGTAACCATAGTCGGCGCTGCGAACATAGTGACTTTTTCGAATTGCTCCAGAGCACTGAGCACTTCTTCGGTATCAAAGCCACTGAGGATGACCTGGGTTCCCCCTCCTAGCAAATGCGGTAAAGCATATAAGCCAGACCCGTGGGACAGTGGCGCCGCATGCACCTTATGATCTCCACCCTGAACGATTTCAATATCAGAACAATAAGCCATGGACATGAAAAGGAGATTCCTATGGGTCAGCATTGCCCCCTTTGGCTTCCCAGTCGTACCTGATGTGTAAAAAATCCATGCAAGGTCATTGGGCATCACTTGCTGTAGCGTCATTGCAGGATGATCGTAGAGCGAGCAATAGTTACAGCTGTCGACATCAACCAATTCAGTGCTTAATTCGATCTGCGTGAGTGCATTCTTGAGCGCCTCGATCTTGCCTTCAGCAGTGAAAAGCGCTTTGATTCCACAGTCGCTCGCGATGTGTGCGACCTCCTTTGGATGAAGCTTCGCATTGATAGGGACTGCACACGCACCCAGATGCCAACAGGCGAAAAGAAGATCGAGAAACTCTGGACGATTTTCTAAGAATAACCCTAGGCGATCTCCCTGCTTTACGCCAATCCCTAAAGCGATTCCATGAGCTAGTTGCATAACGCGTTGATGGAACTGCCCAAACGAACAGGTTTCCCCTGAGTAGCCATCAACCTTCGAGCGACTCAAACCACGACGAACTTGCTCCGAAATCGTTTTATCGACTATCGCAATGTTGTGGGGTACTGCCTTAGCCTTCTGCCACAAAAATTGTGCAAGACTTGACATTGAAGAACTCCGAAGCTGTTCGAAACCTAACTGAATGACTCACATTTTGCGAGACGAAACAAACTGCTTATGCGCCCCGATGGCGATGCACATAAATCTATTGATTCCAATTGCAGTGCTAAACAAGTCATTCAAGTCTACCGCTGCACTCTATGCTTAAGTTTCAGTAAGATGTAGAGAGTCCTATTTCGTTTTATCCACTTCCGAATAACCCCAGGCTAATCAAGACCCTTAGCTCTTAGCTCATAGGGGTTGATTTGCTCAAGGCGTTTGCGTTCATTGGTATCGCCGAGGAAAAATCCGTAGTCAACCAGCATGCGCATCATGCGCGCTTTACGCTTGAGCAAGCGGTCCCTTCGCCGCCTCATGGAGCGGGCAAGTCGTCGGTCTGCCGCGAGGGATACGCCCTTTGGATTGCGCCCGTCTGAAAAAATTCGAACGCCAGCCCTTATGACAGCGCAGGGTGCATCGGAAGCATCGAGGCGAATCATCGCCCAACCAATGGACTTAGTCCCAAGGTCAAGCCCTAATCGATATCGCATCTTGCCGCGCATCGCTTTCTCCCGTTGAATGATGCTGTTTTCAGAACTTTACAGACATTTTGGGTGGGTTTACCATGTGGGAACTAGTTGACTGGGATCTGTGCTCTGGACGCTAACAAGCAGAAATGATGCACCAAATGCGGGGCCGGTATATCCGGCCCCTTTTCATTAGCCAGATCAAGTTCAAGATTTTCAAGCATTACTTCAGCGAAATCCTACCCACCTAGCTAGCGTATGGAACCCACTCAGATTCGGGTGGGTGGGGGTATGGTAGGTTCTAGCAGAGTTGAATAAATTAAGCCGAATCCACACGCATGGTGGATGCCAAACGCCTCATTTCGTACTAGCATTTGCCTATGCGCAAACTTCTCATCCTCAGCTTTTTTCTGCCCCTGATGGCGTGGGCGCAGTTCGTGGCAGTGCACCGACGAGCCGTCAAAGTACCGCTT
>VGHV01000191.1 GCA_016868095.1 Betaproteobacteria bacterium | reverse complement strand
TGTGCGTATCCATGGGGACCATGCTTGGATGGATGGCAGGTGGCGCTCCCAGCACGATGCGCTACCCAGAAATGGGTGCCTTTGCCATCGACGGCGGTGGTGCGCTTACGCCCGAATTCTTAGCAGTTCTTATCGGTCTTACGCTTTATACCGCTGGTTTTATTGCCGAGGTTGTCAGAGCCGGCATTCAGTCTGTACCGCGTGGACAAGGTGAAGCTGCTCAATCCTTGGGACTTGCACCTTCTCAAGAGATGCGCCTTGTTCTTTTGCCGCAAGCACTTCGAGTGATTATTCCGCCACTTACGAGTCAGTATCTGAATCTGACCAAGAATTCGTCGCTCGCCGTCGCAATCGGCTACCCGGATGTCGTGTCGATTCTCAATACCTCGATCAATCAGACTGGCCGAGCGGTGGAATGTATATCGATCATTATGATTGTTTATTTGAGCACTTCATTGAGTACGTCAGCGTTTATGAATTGGTATAACGCTCGAGCAGCTATTCAAGAGCGATAGACCTTGAATCCATCACAAGCCACCGACAATGCAGTGAGAGGTCTGACTCGCTATAAGTCTGAGGTATTTGCGCCGGTTGCTGCTCGCCATGCACCGCGCAATGAGCAGGGTACGCTGGCAAGCCTGCGCCGGCATTTGTTTGGCAGCCGATTTAGCACAATCACGACGATCGTGCTAATAGCCATCTTTTTGCAAACGCTTCCGGATTTTATAGCATGGGCTCTGATTCATCCCGTGTGGACACCCGATGCGGCCTTATGCAAGCAAGCCATGGGAGAGGGTGCTTGTTGGGGTGTCATTACTGAAAAGTATCGCGTTATTATTTTTGGATATTACCCACACGCTGAGCACTGGCGCCCATTAATCGCGACCTTGCTCTTGCTCGGGCTATTAGTAGCAAGCTGTACCCGAGCCTTGTGGAGTCAATGGCTGGTGCTGTTATGGGTCATTGTCATGGTCGCGGTTTTTGTCATCCTTCGGGGAGGATGGTTTGGACTTAGCCTTGTTGACACCGATCGATGGGGTGGTTTGCCCCTGACGGTCTTGCTCGCGACCCTGTCGATAGTGGCTGCTTTTCCGTTGAGTGTGATCGTCGCACTTGGAAGGCGCTCGAATATGCCAGCGATCAGTGCGGTTTGCACGGTTTATATCGAATTGATTCGCGGTGTGCCATTAATTTCAGTGCTCTTCATGGCTTCGTTTATGTTTCCCTTGTTGATGCCAGCTGGTACAAAAATTGATGTCTTATTGCGGGTTTTTATCGGCATTACGCTTTTTGCTGCCGCTTATATGGCTGAGGTCATCCGGGGTGGACTGCAAGCGATACCTAATGGCCAAGTTGAGGCGGCTCAGTCCTTGGGTATGAGTTATTGGCAGACGCAAAGAAAGATCGTATTGCCTCAAGCGCTTGCCATGGTGGTGCCCGGCGTTATGAATAATTTCATTGGTATTTTTAAAGATACCTCGCTTGTTACGATTGTGAGCCTTTATGAGCTCACCGGGGCATTAGGTCTTGCGCTCAATAGTGATGCTGATTGGCGGCCCTTCAAGCTTGAGGCCTATTTGTTTATCACGCTCATTTATTTTGCTGGCTGCTACGCCATGTCGCGCTATAGTCTTTGGATTGAAGCGCAGCTTTCGCGTTCTAGGGCTCGCTAGCACTTTTTTAGACGGATACTAGTTGCTATGAGCGAGACCATCATCCGCTTTGCCAAGGTCAATAAATGGTACGGGAATCAGTTCCATGTGCTCAGGGATATCAATCTCGATATTCTTAAGGGCGAAAAGCTTGTGATTTGTGGGCCTTCGGGGTCGGGCAAATCGACACTTATCCGATGCATTAATCACCTCGAAGAGCACCAGGAAGGCGATATTGTTATTGACGGCATTACCCTCGGTGACGACGTCAAGGCCATCGATGCCGTGAGAAAGCAAGTCGGGATGGTGTTTCAGCAATTCAATTTATTCCCCCATTTGACCGTTCTTGAAAACCTAACGATTTCGCCGATGTGGGTAAGTAAGGTGCCGCGCAAAGAGGCCGAGGACAGGGCTATGCACCAACTTGAGCGTGTTCGCATTGCCGAGCAGGCAAATAAATACCCTTTGCAACTTTCAGGTGGTCAGCAGCAACGGGTGGCGATCGCCAGGGCGCTCTGTCTGCGTCCCAAGATCATGCTTTTTGATGAGCCTACCTCAGCGCTAGACCCGGAGATGATCAAGGAGGTACTCGATGTGATGATCGAATTAGCCGGGCAGGGTATGACCATGGTTGTGGTTACCCACGAAATGGGTTTTGCCAAAGCGGTTGCTGACCGGGTGATTTTTATGGATCAAGGGCAAATTGTTGAGCAAGCGCCCCCGGATCTATTTTTTAACGATCCACAAAGTGATCGCACAAAAGACTTTTTGTCGAAGATTCTCGGGCACTAAATACTCATCGAGACACCTGGTATTCACCTAGACACCTGGTTGTCACCGACACACTCGGCTCGGATGTTGTATTAGGTCTTCGACTGAATGGCTGCCATCTGTCCGGCGATATGGAATAAACCCTCAAGAACCAGATTGTCGATGAGTCGGTGGGCAATTTCAAGGCGGGGAGAAAGCATCCTTGCAGCACCGCCCGATAAGACGCATATCAACTTAGGATGCTCATCGTTGTATTGCCGAAAAACACGCTCAACAGCGCCCGCTTGTGCATGAAGGCATCCTGAAGCGATGGCATCGACGGTTTGCCGAGGATACTGAAGATACTCGCCCGTCGCATCGGGCAGCGCTGCGGTTCTTTCATGGAGCGATCGTTGCATTAAACCAAGGCCAGGCATGATCGAGCCGCCCTCGAAGTTGCCTTCGGTATCGAGTAAGTCCATGGTGGTCGCTGTACCGCACACAACCACCAGTGCGGCTTGTGATCCGACCAGGGCACGAGCACCAATCAGTGCTGCCCATCGATCACTGCCGAGTTGCCCAGGATTTCTATAACGATTGTGTACGCCACACTCTTCATCCAATGAACTGATCCAGCGCGGGCTTGGTGCATCGTTCCAAACTTCAAGCGCTCGTAGTAGTGGGTTGCGCACACGGGTCCCCGCTACATTTGATATGACAATCATTGCCGGACAGGCTTGCTCTCGCCAGTCGATGGCAAGGATAGGAATCTCGGCAAGCAGTACCCGTCCTTGGACAATGCAATGTTCGCGCGCGGTTAGATGCACCTGTGACGTTATAGCGGATGTATCGTTATGCAAATGAGGTTTACTTGATAAGGCCTGAGAGGCTTCGTCGCCTCCACGCTCTTGAATCGCTGCATAGCGACCCCATTTCAAGAAGGTGTTCCCCACATCGATCAAAAGCCAATCTGAAGCGCTTGGAACCCTGCCAGCGGTGAGCATTTGCATGGGAAATATTGCGTCTTTCTGCTAGAAGGCTTTGCCAAGTGGATTGAGTCGGACGCCGCGTCGCAGCTTCGTCCAAGCGAAATCTGCAGGATCCGCCAGCGCGGGGCCAGGTGATCTTGCCACGATAACTTCGGTGGCAATGGGCTGAAAGTCGGCGCGGAAATGTACAGAGCTTTTCAACACCATCAGTCGTTGCTGGGCGGGTTCGAGGCCAAGATGGCGAAACATTTCCTGATCGCCCGCCTGACATTTGATGCTTGCAATCGCCACGCGTACGCCTTCATGCCGTAGCAAGGCCATCTTGCCGAGTTGCATGCGAAAGCCTTTGAACATGGGGCCTGTGCAAGTGAATCGGCCATCGCCCAGACGCTCGACGGTGAAGCGACGTCGTATGGGATGATGGCCTGGCAAGCCTGAGCGAGCACCCAATTCAAATTCAAGGCTTGCTCCCTGGCCAGCCTCATGGGCACGCTCAGCAGCGATTGGATCGATCAACAGTCCAAGGCAGGCATCTTGCGCCTTGAGTTCGAGGAGTGCCTCGAGCATGCCTGTCGTGTCGCCATTACCTCCAGCACCAGGATTGTCCTGGGTATCCGCAATGATAACTGGACGGCCCGGGCTTCCAAGCCGCATGGCTCGTTGAATCGCATCCTTGGGCGTCAATAGTTCTAAGGCGAAATCCTTCTCGGCGCTTTCTACCGCGTCGATCATTGCCTTCATCGCCAGGTCGAGCTGTCTTGCATCGTGGCCGTATGCGATCACACTCATACCGCACTCCTCGATGTCTGCCATCGGAAAGCCAGGCGCAAATGAGACGAAACAGTCATGCTTGCGCTCAAGCTCGGCAAGTAACGCGTATAGGCTCTTCGCGGGCTCGATAAAGGTGCTTTGTGAAGGAATACCGGTCAGGTAGGAGAACGCGTGATGCTGTTTCAAGGGACGTTTGCCACTTGCCATCATTTGCATGGCGAGAAACGCCGCCCGAGCACCGGTCTCTGCCATGTCGACATGCGGATATGTTCTATAAATCGACATTGCATCGGCGTACTCGACCATCGCTTTGGTGACGTTTGCGTGTAGATCGAGTGAGGCGACAATCGGGATCCGTGGTCCCACAATCGCTCTCACACGGCGCAAGATTTCGCCCTCTCCATCTTCATGATCCTCGGTGACCATGGCGCCATGCAAGTCGAGATACACGGCATCGATCCCATCCGTACTTGCCACGGATCGTCGAAGATCTTCCTCGAGCGAGCCCACGATCCGCTCAAAGGCGTCTTGTGTGACATGGGCCGAAGGTGAGGCCGCCGCCCAAGTCAAGGGAATCAAACGGTGACCCTGGGCGCGGAAGGCTTCAATGGCACCCTGAGCGGGAATGTTTGCTCCGGCCAGCGCTTCAAACATCGAATCACCACGTTGCACGCCAGGCCAGCCACCGCCTTGTTCGAAAGCGCGGTAGCTCGCCTTTGTGGGTGCAAAAGTATTCGTTTCATGCTGCATACCACCAATTGCAATGCGCGCCATCCTCTTAGCCTCCCTGGATCACTTGTCCCTGCTCAAAGCTTGTCGCCGGGTCCAGTGGATAAATGGGTCGACGAACCTTATGAAAACTAAGGCTGTTATAGTCTGAAGTACATACGCCAACCCCTGCGCATTCGACGACTGCGGCGGCAAGCTCACCGAGTCCTGCTCGCCAGTGCACGCGGCTTTTTAGCATCAAAAATTGCTTGCTAAAGGGATCAATCCTTAGCGTGATCAATGTGTTGATGTCAAATGGCTCAACATGTCGGCTGATCACGGCAATCTCAATGCCTCCAACCTGTAGCACAGCCGCTGCGCCCATATTGGCGCGTTCGCCTCGGGCCATCGGGCCTCGGAATCGGTATTGTCCATCGGTGAGGGTTTTGACACGCCCGCTCACTTTCAC
>VGHV01000190.1 GCA_016868095.1 Betaproteobacteria bacterium | reverse complement strand
TGACCTACGAATCCGACTTTGTTTCAGAGGCTACCTGGCACACGCACCGTTTCACCACCTCGCAGTTCATCGCGAGCTTTCGCGGCAGGTCGGTTCAAGCGCCACCACTTTCGTTTTCTGATGTTATTGAGCTTGGCATATTAATCGCCGATAAGCAGGAGGGAAGCTTTAGGCTACAGTTGAAGACGATTAAATCCTTCAAGCAATGATAGTTCATCGAAGGCGTGTGACTGACTATGCAAGCGCTGGAGCGGAAGACACTATACCTTTGAGCAAAATTCAAAGCCATTTGTAAGCTTGAGATTTAGGTGCCTCACTGCATCTCTGCCGACTGGGTCGCATCAATCCTGCGACTTTGGTGCCGACACATCATTGACGATATTCACGGTCATTATGTAATGTGGGCGGGTACTAAAAGGAGGCTGTCTGATTCACGAGTTGCAACCAAGTGAATTGCACGACTTTCCGCAATATAGGCTTTCGAAAATCGCTGTAAATTCTGCTAAGTAGAGTTTCTGGATCTCCTTGCAAAACTCCGGGGGTACCCCAGCGGCATGAGAAGCTGAGCGTTGACTCTAAGAAAGTTTGCATCCACGTCGCTTAGTTCCTGCACTCTCTTTTCCCATATCGCAAGACGTCTTGTTCCTTTTGCTTAAGCTATGCCCATAAGCATAATAAAATCATGAATGTAGGATCACAAGGTCTCCAAAGGTTCAATTTGAGACGGGCTGTCTGCTCGAGCTTGACGCTTACATTGGCCGCCTGCGCCTCCGAGCCTAAGCACGCACCCACAAGGATTCTTGCGGTTCCCCAGAAGACTTGGCCCGATGAGAATGAAACCCTTGCCTCACGAGTTCGAGCTCACGTCGCAATCTCGCTCGAAAGGGGTGTGATTGGTCTTCTTGAGGTGGCTCAGTACAGCTCAGGCCTACGCCGACATCCATCGACAGTTGAGCCTTGGACAGATCGACAAGGACGCACTCGGGCGATCTGGGGAATCAGCAATCCGAATCGTTATGGAGCACTTGCCGTACTTACCTCCGCTGAGGGCGACCGGCGACATGCCATTTGGTTGTTAGAACCCAGAGCGGCTCCACGCCAGATCCTTGAGGGCGTTGGCGAACCGCTGTGGGATCACCCCATGTCACCAATTGCGTTTAGTTCGAGCGGACGTCGGATCGCTTTCATCACCAAGAGCGACCCCTTGATCCGATATCGACCGCTGATTACTGGCAAGCTTAATATCTACGATCTCACAGATACAAGCGTCACGGCACATCCGTATCGAAGCCATTTACCGACCTTCTTTGACGATTCGGTGGTTAACTCCCGCCCCGCTTGGCTTGACGATGGCAGGCGTCTTTTAGTCGCAGTTGCAGGACCGAATGGCCAAGCAAGTTCAAGCGCACGAGATCCAAACGCATCAATTCACAGCCATGCAGAGATTCGACTTATTGACTTGGAAAATCGCACAGAGGAATCAATCTGCGCGGGACATAGCCCGGTCGCAAGCAGCGACGGCAAGTCATTGCTGCTCATGAGAGGTAATCAGAACGCGCTGTACCAATTTGACTTGCAGAGTAGGCAACATCGAGTCATTAATCGGTATCACGGCCTTGGAACTGTACTAGCCTTTCTAGACAGCAGGTACGTTCTGTATGTTGGATCACCGAATCCGGCTGCTCCGGTCGAGCAAACTAGCAACAATAGCCCACTGGTAGGCCCGAAAAACATGCGAGCACTGAAGATTCAAGACATTTGGACATCCGAGGTTTTGACTCTGCTTGAAGGCATTGACCCTCGACGATCGATCAGTGCGGCATCAATGCTCTAAATTCGGATAGACTCCACGCACCAAACCAATTAAATGGGTTTTATGTGTAAATTCAGGCCAAAAGCTGCATCCGCTTAATCATTCAAGGCTAATGCTCCTGATGCCCTCACTCACTTAGTCCGCTTGGAGTACGCGCGGAACCACATACTCCAGAAGACTACAAGCAGCAAAAAGATACTTGTCACAATCGTCAGTTGTGGCATTGAGATCATCGGTGGGTCCGTGAGATTAGCTCGGACAACAAGCCAGTAAACTGATCCCAAAAAACATGTCAGCTTGATTGCAAACACCAAGAAAAACACTTGTAGCGTTTTTACTTTGTGATCGACCTTTTCGACTTCTACAGACTGATCACCATCTGATAGCTTCACCATTCTTTTCGGTAATCTATTGATCACGATCGGTTGCAACGCTACCAAGCCTGGAGTCAGAAGTAATAACACTAAGTAGGTGTAGATGAACTGCTCTCGTTACATACTTGCATTGGCTTGGCCAGCAATGTCAAAGTGTGATGCAACCATATCGGGCAATAAATGTGCATGAAAGAGAATGAAGCCAGCACATAACGCCTGAGTACAAATGTATGTGATGGTGAGGGTCTTGATTGGTAGCTTTGGCACGCCTACCTCCCATTATTACGACAGCGGTGTTTGCCAAAACCGAAACCAAATCGGAACATGATTCGATCTGGTCTATGTTGTTGTAACAACCATTGCGATGGAAGCCACCTGCCCGCAATCGCAAAGCCAGCGGTTGTCCTGACTCGTATAGAAGCCCACAATCCAACCGCGATTGTAACCAACAAGTAGGCGAAAGCAGGCGATAAGAGCATTTGATAACTTTCGTCCGCTCGCCAGCAGACCCCGTTGTATCCTTGAAAGACCTGCGTACCAGCTCGGAATTGCCGCCTTGAATGTAACTCGGCAATCTGGATTCTCTGCAATCTTGGACTTTCGAAAATAGCTGCAAATTCTACTAAGTAGAATTTCTCAATTACAAGGTTAATTCACGGTTTTTTAAATTTTTCTGACTTCAAAGACCCATCTCTAAGACCTACCCGTCAACCTTCGCGAAATCGATCGAGGTAGTAGTTGTAAGGAAATTCAGGCTCTTTGAACACTTGACCCCCATGCGAGACCGCTTCGCAAGGATTGTTAATGCCGTTTAAATAATAGTACTACCGGATGCTTAGTAGTATGGCTAGGATGTCGTCGCTTAATTCTGCCGTTCGAGACCCGTCCCCATGATTAAGATCCCAAGTGTAGTTCTCAACAGCACACCATCCCTCATTTCTTGCCTCGCGTAGCCAACTCTCGCTTTTACTTCACGCGGCGTCATAAAGCCCTTCAAACCAATATGCTGCATAAGCTGCCTCGTAGACTTGCCGTAAAGACTTCTTTTCAAGGTAGTACGCTATGCAAGTCTTCGCCCAATTACGCAGATCGCTCCAAATTTGACCACTGAATTGCATGCTCATAGTTATCCTGCCTCACCGGTCACTCATCTCAACAACGTTACGGATCCAAGATACAAGTTGTTCAATCAGGTGGCTAGATCTTTATGCAGTCCTCTGGCACAAGTGAGTACACAAAAGCGCTGTGCGGTCGTCCTTGAAAGTAAAGCCTGTTACGGGCCTCGCGCTCAAACGTCGCGCCTATAGCTTCTGCAACCCGAGCGCTCGCTTTGTTATGTGTCAGCACCACAATTTCTAGTCAGGTCAGACCAAGCTCCTTAAACCCAGTACAGCAGACTTGCTCGCAGCAAACCGTGCGATCCCTTTTCCGGTGTAACGCGAACTGACCCAATAGCCGATATTGCCAGTGCGATAGGCCTTATTGATGTGGTTTACACCCGAACCGCCAACGACTTTCCCGGAAGCAGCTTCAAAAACGCCCAGCGGATACTCCCGACCCGATTCCCATGCCTCTGAAGCGAACTCCATCCATGCCCTAGCCTCTCGAATCGGGTAATCAGGCTTACACCAAGGCAACCAGTACGCCAAGGCGTCAATCGAGTCCCTTACCGCATCGAAAAATGACTCGGCATCCGAAGCCACGAATCGGCGCACGATCTAGGGGTCGGGTGCACTCATCTTGCTGTCTGCAAAGTTACTCATTTCGCTCCAATGCGATGTTGAAATTGAATCAATGATCGATCTGGTTTTTAACCCAAAATCATTGCAAATTCTACTAAGTAGAATTTCTCAACCCTAATGCAAAGCACTTGGTGGCTAGCCAACGTTGGTTGGTGCAGTCCACTGCGCTAGAACTCAAACACGGCAATCTCAGGTCGAGCACTAAGTCTGAACGGTAGCACCGACGTACCCAGTCCCTTGGATACATACAGGTCGCAGGATGCGGTCTTGTAAAACCCCGCCTCAAAGCTTCCACTGCCTGGTGGGGTGTACAGCACAAGTCCAAACAAGGTCACCTGCCCACCATGCGTGTGGCCTGAAACACATAGGTCATAGCGCGTCTTGGATGTCTTGGCTGCAGCGCTCTCAAACCAACCCGGCGAGTGTTGCACCAGCACCGTTGTCACCCCTCCAACACCATCGGCTGCAAACCTAAGATCTGGCTTACCAGCGGTGAAGTCATCAAGACCAACGAACCGAATGCGACGACTGCCTACCTTGTAGATGATCTCTTGGTTAACAAGGAGGTCAACGCCGTGCTTTTCTTCATAGAGATAACGTAGGCCGGTCAGATTCACACCAGCCCAGTACTCCCAGTTACCAAGAACCGCTAGCTTGGTGCTATCACCCAACATACCCAGGAAGGCGTCAAGCACAGGCAACGCGTCTGCTTGATCAATCACATCGCCTGTTAGCACAACGATATGGGGTTTTATACGCTCTAGCTCTTGAGCGATTCTGTGCTCACGGCGACCAATCTCATTTAAATGAAGATCGGAGAGCTGTGCCACTCGGATAGGCTCCTGGACTTGAGCATGCTTACGATCATGCTCTTTGACTTCGATCCAATCGGGCTCAACCCACCAGGCGTATAGCAACAGGGCCAAGCTGAGTAGGGCTGTGATGCCCCATCCTATAAGCCCTGCCCCTGCCCTACCTCGGTCAGCATGATTTTCCACCGCTTGATCATAGTGCCGCCGCATACGACCTCAAAACCCAATTACACGGCAAATTCTACTTAGTAGAATTTCTTGTCTCTTGTACCTCAATCTTGGCGTCGGCATGGCTTAGCTGTATAATCTTTAGTTCCTAACCAGTTGTACTACGGTTTGGGGCGCATAAAGCACACACGGCGAATTAGCTCAGTCGGTTAGAGCGACGGAATCATAATCCGCAGGTCCGGGGTTCGAGTCCCTGATTCGCCACCAAGAATTCTCTATTGTTTTCAACGACTTAGTTGAATCGAGCGCGTAACCGTGAAGTAACGCCCTGGGAGATTGCGCATAGCCGTAACTAACACCAGGCTTCTCAAAAGCGGCAATCTAACTCCCTTAGGACAGAAGCCAATGAATCACTGTCCAGTCAGCCTAAGACTATCTCACCACCGGTAA
>VGHV01000189.1 GCA_016868095.1 Betaproteobacteria bacterium | reverse complement strand
TAGAGGACCACGATGGCAGGCGCAGAACGCTGTACAGCCTCAGGCACACCTACGCCACGCTAGCCCTGGTCTCGGGTGATGTGGACATACACACCTTGAGTCGTCAGATGGGCACTTCGGTCACTATGTTGGAGCGGCACTACAGCAAACTCACTGCGACCATGGCAGCGGCACGGTTGGGGTGAGGGGGGTTGGGTGGGGTAACACCGAGGTGAATGTGTGGGTCAACATACAAAGTGTCGGTTCAACCGACACTCTTTGAGTAGGGTTGCGAGCTTCAACGGCTTCATTCGATACGACTTTAGCCTGTAGTATCGAACGGTCTTTTATCTAGATCGTTATCTTGATGCCGACTTTGTTTTTGATGGGAGTAGCCCGCGTAGGCAGCGCCAAGACACGATAGGCCAAGGAGCGCCCACATCGCTCGTAGAGCCCAGGTTTGATGAAGCACTTGAAGCGAATCAAACCAGGTATAGAGCAAAGGCAGACTCAATGCCGGAAACAAAACGAAGAGCAAGGCAGACAGCGTCGCCAGCAATAAAGCCAACAATCGAGCATAGAACTTTTTAGGCATCGACAGCCTCCAAGCGCTAAGCAACCCAAAAACGCATGAATTAGTGGCAAATAGTCAGCAATCAAATTAGCATAAGTAGCTGTCTACGTCGATGATGTAGTTCTCCAAGTCATTTGCCTTTGCAAGAACTCCAGAGCGACTTGATTAAAGACAAACCGATGGATGTTATTGTTCTAGCTTTTTATGAGCCTTTACTGATATTGCTATTTTTCCTTTGGCAGTGGTGGTCATTGCGTAAAGACAAGGCGCTTCTGCGGGAGCAGCGTGAACGGGAGGCAAAAGAAGGCCTTGATGTGCCACGAACGTGATGCTTCGCCATCAACGGAATTAATGAGTGTGTCGATGAAGGGGTGTCGTGTAACACGACGGCGATTGTGTGGGGCAAGCTATGAAGGGTCGGGTGAAGGACACTTTGTGATCAGGCTTGGCTGATCGAGCGTCCGGTGACCAGACGCTGGGTGCGTGCTAGAGGATAGGTCCCAGCGCTTTTTAGGGTTGGTTTAACTATGAGCCACACCAATTCAGTAATCGGACACTGCCCGAATACGGTTCTAAAATTTTGATATGAACCCAACTACAGCAAAAACTGCTCAGAAATTCGCAGCGCAATGGCTCGATGGTTGGAACGGCCATGACATCGAGGCGATCTTGTCCCACTACGCAGATGACATCGTATTTCTATCACCGATCGCGCATCAGCGCGTCGGAAATGGTCAGGTCATAGGAATCGAGGCACTGCGATACTACTGGAGCATTGGCCTTGCGCAACAACCGCAGCTTCGATTTGAACTTGAGAGGGTTTTGACCGGCTGTGGTGTGGTCACGATTTGTTATCGGAACCATCGTGGGCAATCGGTTGCTGAGACCTTCGAGTTTAACGAGTCTGGCAAAGTGAAGAGGGCCTATGCCTGCTATTCTTAATTACTACAAATTTTGTAGCTAATGGCATTTCGATAAAGCCAATTACAGCGCTGGATTGGGGTAACTTTCGTTTAAAACGACATCGATTGTGTGGTCCGATATTTTGATGACTCTATGTTGTTTAAAACGACGTTTCGTGATCAGGGTTGATAGTTGATTAGCCAGTGCTAAGGCTAGTATTCCTCGATATCGCCTCTGCTTAGCACGCCGTCATAGGCGTCCTCCAATTCGTAATCTTCGTCTTCGGCATGAGGCGATACCAAGGTCACTCTTGGGCGATGTCCAATGCCACCGCTGAATTCCCAGTAGTCCCAAACAAAATCGGGATCATCGGGATCTGGGCTTTGCTCGTAGCCCAAATAACCCTGACCTTTGACGGTGACATGAGCACCATTCTTTATGGCTAACCAAGTCTCAGCATCTAAGTCTAGCCTCAAGCCGACATATTCCCAGCCCATATCAGGCTCGATGCGAGCTCGTCGAGGCGTTGGATCTTTGCCCTTCAAAGCGCAAACTTCTTGTCTCAGCGCTTGGATTTCCTTGCCCTGCGCTTCCACCATACCGCTCAATTGTCTCAGCAAGACTTGAGTCGATTCAGCCACTGCTAACCTCCTTGATTAGGACGCGCTAGAAACAAGTCTTATCTTGGGCGGTGCCAAATTCAATGAACGGTCTTGCTCTGAGCACTTAATACAGCGTTACCGCAAATGCCAAGCGGAATCGTTTACGCTACGAAGCATGATCTCCATCGACCACTTATTTGACCCAGCCAACCGAATACCGTTTCGCGAGCCTAAGGTTGAGAACATACCAAGTTTTGGCTCCATTCTATATACGATTTGGAACACAGGCGGTGACTTTGTCTATGTGGGTATCGGAGGCATACGGGGTCAAACTGCGAAAGACCGTAACCCCCGTAGCCGCATCACACAGCACTGGCAGGGCATGCGAAGTGGGGATCAGTTTTGTATCTATGTACAGGACTACTTTGTATTGCCGCAGATGATCGGTCAGCCCTATGAGGCCCAAAACGGTCAGATTGATCGCATGGTTCGAAAGTACATCCATGAGAACCTGTCATATGCGTATGTGATTGATCAGTCGGACGAAGGCAATAAGAGAGTGCGGGACTTTGAGCGAAGCATCCAGCAAGGCGCATGGCAAGGCATGAAACCGTTACTCAACCCATTCTGAAATGACGGCGCTTTTTTTCGGTAACCGGGATCCAAGTTGTTGCTGTCAATTGTTCAGCACCGTAACCCAAAAACTGGCGTTTATGACCAGTAATCAAATAGATAGACATTCACGATCAATGCGTAGGAGCCATGATGACAATTGCTTCAACACTTGAAAAAATCTGCCAACTACAGCCTCATTACTCATCCACAAACACGCCCGAAATGAAGGAGCGTGGCTATCTGGTTCGAACAGAGCTCGCTGGCAAATTGCGTGAAACTCTCCCTGCGCTACAAAAAGCCTTTGACCCGTTGTTCGACGATCTCGCCGTGGATTCTTCCGACGGCATTGGACGCAAAACCGAGGCGCCGTGGATCAGACTATTTTCACCAGCCATGTCACCCAATCCTCGTGAAGGCTTTTACATGGTGATTCACTTTGCCGCTAACGGTCTTGCCACATTTATCACGGTCGGCTGCGGCAGTACTGTCCTTCGCGGCGGGTGACGTAGCCTTTGGCGGCGTATTCCTGATCGGAGAATGAGGACTGTGTGAGCATGGCGGGCCTCGTCAAGTGATGTCCGTACCGTAGCACCGGAAAATAGCGTTCTCAAGTTTTAGGCCTGATTTTTTAGCGTTTCCCTAGAAATAAGGAAGTGACTGCATGGCGGACGCGACAACTCGCTTGACAAACGCTGCTACACGCTTTATGTTAGAACTGCTTTTATATAATTTTCCTTAATGGGGAGCCAAACAAATGGAAAAGCATCTTAAGGGAGTCACTAGCCACCGGATATGACATCATTAACGCTAATATAAGACGGAAATCATAATAAGGTTAGTTTAGCTAAAATAGTAAATGTAACTGTAAATTTTTTTTATTTATCGAGGGCGATATGGCTGAAGAAAGAACTTTATCGATTATTAAACCCGATGCCGTTGCAAAGCACGCGATTGGCGCTATTTACACGCGGTTCGAAACAGCGGGCTTAAAAATTGTTGCAGCAAAAATGACGCGTCTTTCACACGCACAAGCTGTAGCGTTTTACAGCGTGCACAAAGATAAGCCCTTCTTCAAAGAACTGGTGGAGTTCATGACGTCAGGGCCCGTAATGGTTCAAGTGTTGCAGGGTGAGAATGCCATAGCTAAGAACCGCGAGTTGATGGGTGCAACCGACCCCAAAAATGCAGCAGCTGGTACGATCCGAGCAGATTTTTCTGAAAGCATCAGCGCTAATGCTATCCATGGATCGGACGATCGGGACACTGCAGCGGTCGAAGTGGCTTTTTTCTTCCCGACTATGTGGATTTACAACCACTAAACTGTATCTGATTCCGTTTACTCCAATACCCCCGCCCCGCAAATTAATCCTCTACCCGAATTTACCTATTAGTTTTTCGTCTAAGCGTGTTAGCAGGCTATACGCGCCAAAAGCGGCTCGGTTTATTTGAACAGATATATCCCGATGGATATGTTATGCGAGGTGGGTTAAAACGGTGAAGCGTTGTACACGGTGGCGGCCGGGGTCCGTGCTTAGACCATGGGATCCACAGCGGTGGTCAGAACTGGGAAAACCGTATTACTGATTGTTCTTGAATTTCCAGATAGGCTTGGGTTTTCTAGAAAACTTCCTTCACCTCGACACCAGATGTTCAATACTCACCGGGCAGCATGATGACCCAGTGCTCGGTGTCCCAGACAGCGTAGAGCGTGAGGTTTCGGAGCGGGAATTCTGTGTTGGGAATGTCTTGGCGTGTCAGTTCTCTACCATTGCCGTTTTCATAAAGTAAGATGGATCGACAACCCTCAACTTCCATTCGGACCACAATGAACCAATCCTCAGTGCCGATCTCTCAGAAGTGGCTTGAGACAGCATCCATGATCCAGTAGCAACCTGCCTTTTCAGCTAGGTAGTGGGTGCCATCTGTGAGTAAGTGCTGTCTGCCTATGCGGTAGTAGCAGGTGGTTCCAGTGAACTGGGCTAGATCTTGGGCGGTTAGTTTGCTCATGGATGTTCCAATAAGCTCATGTTCTAGAACTTATTGTTTAGTCAGAGCGTGCTCTTGGGCAACCGAACCCAGGCTGTTGGAACGGCTCCTTGACTTGCTTGGTGACCCACATGACAAAGTGTCGGGTGAACCGACACTTTGTGATTACCTGGCTGTGTCTACTTTAGTGAAGCTTGTGGTTTTGTTGTCTGTCCCGCTGCCATTTTTCGATTGCTTCATCGCTTACTGGTACTGCGACACGATTTTTCTGAATGAAATGCTTAGGTACAAAGTCAATTGGTTCGCTGGTTAGAAACTGGTGAAGACAGGCCAAAGCCACGCAATCATCAAGAAAGTCTTTCCACCCATCCTGATAAATTAGGCGGTTAAGGTTGTTCTCGTCAAAAAAGCGGTCGACCTCGGGTAATTTGGCTTCGTAGAACTTAAGCAATTCAAGTTTGCCAACGCCGCCTCCAAATCGATGCGTAGACTTCCCGAAACTGGCAACAAGATGAAAATAGAGGCTTCCGTCCTTTTAGGAGATGAGGATGAGGAAGTCGAAGTTCACGGAAAGCCAAATTGTGGCGATCTTGGCCGAAGGCGACGCTGGGTTGCCTGTTGGTGAGGTCTGTCGCAAACACGGCATCAGCAATGCCCTGTATTACCAATGGAAGAGCAAGTATTCGGGTGTGTCGGTCAACGAACTGAAACGGGTTCGAGAGCT
>VGHV01000188.1 GCA_016868095.1 Betaproteobacteria bacterium | reverse complement strand
TGCCTGCCTTGCCTTTGGTATTGGAACTTCTGAGGTTGAGCATGTGATGGCGACCCAGTGTCTGGTCGCCAAAAAGATGAAGAACATGCTGGTGCAGGTGGAGGGCAATCTTCAGCGTGGGGTTACCGCTAAAGACATGGTGCTTGCCATCATCGGTCGCATCGGTACGGCGGGCGGTACTGGTTATGCGATTGAGTTTGCTGGCTCTGCGGTTCGATCGCTGAGCATGGAAGGTCGGATGACGCTTTGCAATATGGCGATCGAAGCCGGTGCAAGATCGGGTATGGTCGCGGTCGACGATACAACGATTCAATACCTGCAACAACGCCCCATGGCACCTAAGGCTGAGGATTGGGATCGTGCAGTCAGCCACTGGCGAAGTCTTAAAAGCGATGACGGTGCGCACTTCGATCATGTTGTCCGCCTCGATGCAGCGCACATTGCGCCCCAGGTGACTTGGGGAACCTCACCCGAAATGGTGGTTGCAGTCGATGGCCGTGTGCCCGATCCGGACAAGGAAAAGGACGCGGTGCGTCGAGAAGGCATGGAGCGTGCCTTGCAATACATGGGCTTGCAGCCTAATACCGCGATACAAGATATCGCGGTGGATAAGGTCTTCATCGGCTCTTGTACCAATTCTAGAATCGAAGATCTTCGGATCGCCGCTTCAGTGGTGAGGGGCAAGCGCAAAGCCGCTCATGTGAAGCTTGCGATGGTGGTGCCTGGTTCTGGCTTGGTCAAGCGACTCGCGGAGGCTGAAGGGCTCGATCGGATTTTTAAGGAGGCAGGATTTGAGTGGCGAGAGCCCGGTTGCTCGATGTGCCTGGCAATGAACGCAGATCGCTTAGAGCCCGGAGAGCGCTGTGCGTCCACATCCAATCGCAATTTTGAGGGGCGACAGGGTAATGGAGGGCGTACGCACTTGGTAAGCCCAGCGATGGCAGCTGCTGCCGGTGTGATGGGTCATTTTGTTGACATTCGAAGGATGGGCTAAGCATGAGAGCACTCAGCGTACATCGCGGCTTGGTAGTTCCTTTAGATCGTGCCAATGTTGATACCGATGCAATCATTCCCAAACAATTTTTAAAATCAATCAAACGATCGGGATTCGGACCCAATCTCTTTGATGAGTGGCGCTATCTTGATCATGGCGAACCTGGCATGGATCACAGCAAGCGACCCTTAAACCCAGACTTCAGTCTCAACCAGCTGCGCTTTAAAGGTGCATCGATCCTGGTGGCGAGAAAGAACTTTGGCTGTGGGTCTTCACGAGAGCACGCGCCCTGGGCGCTTGAGGATTTTGGTTTTCGCGCGATCATCGCCCCATCATTTGCTGATATTTTCTATAATAATTGTTTTAAAAACGGACTTCTGCCCATCGTGCTCCCCGAATCGGAAGTGGATGCGATTTTTCATGCGGTGGCCGCTTTTCCGGGTTTTGAGTTATTGGTCGATCTACCTGGACAAACGGTTACATTTGTTGATGGATCTCGATCGATGAGTTTTGAAGTTGACCCATTCCGAAAAGAATGCTTGGTCAATGGCTATGACGAGATCGGTCTCACACTCCGCCACGCTGAGATCATCCGCGAATTCGAAGCGAAACGGCACCATGCTCAGCCTTGGTTGCGTGCCACAAGGAATGTTTTATGACGAAGAAAATTGCTGTCTTACCTGGCGACGGGATCGGCCCAGAAATTACCGAACAATGCGTTCGGGTTTTGCAAAGCCTGCGCCCGTTGGGCTTAGATCTCGAATTTGAAACAGCTGCTGTCGGTGGCGCAGGCTTTGATCAGGCGAAGGATCCCTTGCCTCAAGCAACGGTTGCCTTGTGTGAATCGGCTGATGCTATATTGTTTGGAGCTGTCGGGGGGCCGCAATACGATAATCTGCCGCGCCCCATGCGCCCAGAACAAGGGCTTTTGAGACTGCGCAAACATTTTGATCTGTTTGCGAACCTTCGGCCAGCAACCGTGTTTCCGGAATTGGCCCATGCATCAACACTCAAGCCCGAATTCGTTGCAGGACTTGATCTCTTGATTCTTCGCGAATTGACCTCCGATATTTATTTCGGGCAACCGCGAGGCATTCATCAAAACCCTCAAGGTCTGCGTGAGGGCTTTGACACCATGCGCTACAACGAAGCTGAAATCAGCCGGATTGCTCATGTCGGTTTTCAGACAGCGATGAAGCGCCAACGACGTTTATGCTCGGTCGACAAGGCCAATGTGCTTGAGACAACACAGTTATGGCGCGAGGTAATGATCGACATTGCCAGGGACTATCCCGAGGTCGAGCTCTCGCACATGTATGTTGATAACGCCGCTATGCAACTTGTCCGCAGGCCCAAGCAATTCGATGTAATCGTTACAGGCAATATGTTTGGCGATATTCTTTCGGATGAAGCCTCCATGCTGACCGGTTCGATTGGCATGTTGCCCTCAGCGTCGCTGAATGATAAGAAATTTGGTCTTTACGAGCCGATTCATGGGTCTGCCCCCGATATCGCAGGTAAAGGGCTTGCCAATCCACTTGCAATCATCCTGTCTGCGGCGATGATGCTTCGCTATTCACTCGATCTTGCAGGCTTTGCTGATCAACTCGAGGCTGCGGTAAGGAAAGTGCTCGCGCAATCTTACCGAACCGCCGATATTGAGGAGCCCGGCTGCAAGCTTGTTGGTACATCGGCGATGGCCGATGCGGTCATCAATGCCTTGCGCGAGGGGAGCTAGCCTGCATGAAGCCTTTGGTCGCTATGGTTGGTTGGCGCGGCATGGTTGGTTCGGTCCTCATGAAGCGCATGCACGAGGAACATGATTTTGATCTCATTCGTGCTAAATTTTTCTCAACATCAAACGCTGGTGGTTCAGCGCCGGTGGGTGACTTAGCCTTAGCCGATGCCTCAGATCTCGATGCTTTATCTGCCTGCGACATGGTGCTCACTTGTCAGGGGGGTGACTATACCCAGGCTACTTATGCTGCCTTGCGTGCTAGAGGTTGGAACGGTTACTGGATCGATGCTGCTTCAAGCCTGCGCATGCAAGACGATGCCATCGTGATTCTCGATCCTTTGAATCGAGCGCTTATCGATCAAGGCGTGAAGCAAGGTATTAAAAATTATATTGGTGGTAACTGTACCGTTAGTTTGATGATGCTCGCGCTCAACGGATTGTTCCGCGAAGACTTGATCGAGTGGATTACCGCCATGACTTATCAGGCGGCATCGGGTGCAGGTGCGCAAAACATGCGCGAGCTTATTGCTCAAATGGGGGCTATCCATCAAGACGCCTCAGCGCTACTTGCCGATGAGCAAAGTAGCATTCTTGATATCGATGATCGGGTTGCTTCGTCGCTTCGATCTGCCGCGCTACCCACAACGCACTTTTCGGTACCACTCGCAGGAAGCCTGATACCTTGGATCGATAAGGATTTGGGCAATGGCATGTCCAAGGAGGAGTGGAAGGGCGATGCCGAGTGCAACAAGATCTTGGGACGGCCAGCCGCGGGTCTCGGACGAATACCGATTGAATCGCTTTGTATTCGCGTTGGGGCTATGCGCTGTCATTCGCAAGCGCTCACCATTAAGTTGAAGCAGGACTTGCCCATCGCTGAGATCGAAGCATTGATTGCCAAGGGTAACGAGTGGGTGCGCTTAGTGCCCAACGAACGCGATGCTAGCATCATGCAGTTATCGCCTGCGGCGGTCACGGGCCGTCTTGATATAGCGATTGGACGTTTGCGCAAGCTTTCCGTAGGTGAGGGCTATTTGAGCGCGTTTACGGTGGGTGACCAGCTCTTGTGGGGAGCCGCTGAGCCCTTGCGCCGCATGTTACGAATTTTGTTACAAACACTGAACTGACAGGTCATGAGCTTGCCAAGGGCTATGATGCGCCTGGCTGTCGCGGGCTTTTTGCTCGTATCGAGCGCGAGCGCCTTGGCGCAATCACGGTGCGGTGGGACGAGGCTTGAGACACTGCCTGGCCAAAGTTTGAGTGAAGTGCTTGGGGCCTATGTGAGCGAGCAATGTCCGCTTAATGCACTTATGTGGGCCACTTATCAATCGAATCCGCATGCTTTTTATGGATCGATTCACCACCTACGTGCAGACACCGTGCTTGAGCTGCCGCCTTTTCCTGCGCCTGATGAGTCGCAACGACGCGAGGCCAATAGGCAAATTAATGCCCAGCGCGCTATTTTTGAACGATACAGAAGTTTGATAGCAAAAGGGGTTCCGAAGTTTCGTGCCAGACAGATGGCAGCTGGATCATCAAGTCCGGCTCAACCGTCAGCGCCGCCGCCCAAGGTTTCAGGGCCAGCTTCGGGTTCAGAGCAACTCAAGCTTGCACCGGTCAAGCCAGAGGCAGGCGCATCGGCGGCGGGCAGCGAACAAGCACTCATGAATGAGTTGGCACTTCGTGAGGCTCAGGCGCGGATTCAATTGCTCGAGCAACAACTTGCCGATTTAAAGCGCTTGCTCGAGCAACGCGAGCAATTGCAAGCGGGCGGTTCAGTGGGGCAAGTACCCGCTAAGTCGGCAGCCAACCAGGCAGAGGCGGCATCCAAAGCACGGCCGCAAAACGCTGCAGGATCGGACCCAGGTAGTGATCGGGTGGCTCCAGCCTGGTTACAAACCACCGAAGGTCGGGTGCTTGCAAGCCTCCTGCTCACAGCACTTTTGGCGGGTTTTGTTTTGCTCTGGCGTATGCGTTCGCCCATAAGCCCATCGCCAAGCAGTGGCGAAGAGTCCTGGCCACCCGAGCTGCGCCAGGCTCGCGATGCGATTAATCGGGCAGCAGGCCGCGACGCTGCTTTGCAAGGCGAAACCGATCTTGAAAAGGCGGTTGCAGGTCGTTTTCCATTGCCTAAGCTTGATTTCGTCCAGGGGGTTCGTGATAAAGATAAGGCAAAGCCCGATGGGACTTAAGGCATGTCTCGTATTGCCCTAAAGCTTGCCTATGTGGGAACGGGTTATCGCGGTTGGCAGACGCAGCTTGACGGTCAGGGTTTACAAGACGATTTAGAGCTCGCCTTGGCAAAGATTGCGCTTGAGCCGGTGCGCGTGGTTTGTGCAGGTCGAACCGACGCCGATGTGCATGCACTATCCCAAGTGGTCCACTTTGATACCGAGGCTGTGAGACCTTTGAGAGCTTGGGTGAAGGGCGTTAATCGCTGTCTTGCTGAACACTACGAGCAAGAGAGGCGAGGTGGCTTTGGGCGCATGATGGTCCGTGAGGCCGAAGTGACAACAGCAAGTTTTCATGCGAGATTCAGCGCCATCGCGCGAACCTATTATTATGTTATATATAACGATAAGGATTGGCACCCGCACTGGATCGATCGATCCGGATTTTATTACCGTCCGTTATCTCTTGAGGCCATGAAAGAA
>VGHV01000187.1 GCA_016868095.1 Betaproteobacteria bacterium | reverse complement strand
GTAAGGCTTGCGAAATTTGATGAATGAGGTTGCGCTCAACCGCATGCGCAGCCCTTGCTAGCGCAGTTTGAAATGCCAATTCATCAGCCGATCCGTGGCTCTTGAAAACAATGCCCCGAAGCCCGACAAGCGAGGCACCGTTATAACGTCTGTGATCCATCCGACGACGAATCCGCTGTATCACCGGCAGCGATACCAGAGCAGCAAGCCGTGAAACAAGACCTCTGCCGTACTCTTCGCGCAGAGTTTGGGCGAGCATGCTCGCGAGGCCTTCAGAGGTCTTTAGGGCAACGTTGCCAACAAATCCATCGCAGACGACAACGTCAACCGTGCCCGAGAAAATATCCTTGCCTTCGACATTGCCGATGAAGTTTAGACCGCTGCTTCGCAAGAGTTCGCCGGCCTGCTTGACCACGTCATTGCCCTTGATGACTTCCTCGCCGATGTTCAGCAAACCGATTGATGGGCGCCGAGATTGATCAAGTGCAGACGATAGGGCTGCACCCATGATCGCAAACTGAAGCAAATGCTCGGCAGTGCAATCGACGTTTGCGCCTAAATCGAGCATCATGGTTGCTCCACCGCGAACATTGGGCATTTGCGCTGCGATGGCTGGGCGGTCGATGCCTTCCATGGTCTTTAGGACCATGCGTGATAAGGCCATGAGCGCACCAGTATTGCCTGCGCTCACGCAAGCCTGAGCGCGAGCATCTCGGACGCATTCGATCGACCGTCGCATCGACGAATCTTTCTTGCCGCGAAGCGCAACCGCAATGGCTTCATCCATGCCTACTACTTCCGAGGCATGGACAAGCTCGATCCGACTACGAATTGCAGTGGCTGGTTTTTGGCTTTCGAGCGCGCGTCCAATCGCTGACTCATCGCCTACGAGCAGGCAGTTCACGCTGCTCGCTTGTGATAGAAATTGTATCGTGGCGGGAATGGTTACCGGGAGGCCGTGGTCGCCTCCCATCGCGTCAACTGCAATTGTGATTTGCGGACCGTCCATCGACCCACGGATCAACAATGGACTCCGTTGTGCCGCCCTGTAGTGCTTAGGACTCGTCCGACTTTGACTTCACAACTTTCCGGCCACGATAAAAGCCGTTGGGGCTGACATGGTGACGCAAATGGATTTCGCCCGTGCTTGATTCAACCGCGATCGGTGGGGCACTCAGAAAGTCGTGGGCACGGTGCATGCCACGCTTTGAAGGAGATTTTTTGTTTTGCTGGACGGCCATGATGCGGCTCCATGAAAAAAACTAATCCGAGAGTATATCACTCCCCACTTTCCTTGCTTCGTTTAAGCGTGGAAAGAACAGCAAACGGTCGTTGACGCGTGGATTCTTGACTTGGTTCGGCTTGCGCCAGAACGGGCGGTTCGCACTGCAAGTGTTTTGGAACAATCGGTAAGGCAAGCAGCAATTCGTCTTCGATCAATGCCAGCAGATCAAACTGTTTGTCGTGGGCAATGACGTCATAGTCATCTTGGGCGCTGTCTTCAAGCTTGTTGGCAAGGGCTTCGTTTGGGGCGACTAAAAACCGTCGCTTCACCTTTAAATCAAGGCTCAAAGGGTGCATGCAGCGTTGACAGGTGAGGATGAGTTGAGCACTAGCTTCAAGCCTGAGCCAGTGTCGGCGTTCGGCGACATCAAGATCGCTTAGCCCACTAGCGCGCCAGCGCAGCGCTTCCCGCGGGGGATGAAGTGATAACGAATAAAGTCGGGGCATGGTGTCAACCAAGTGCTCGGCATCGAGCTTTGTCTCATAGACACCCCCATGTTCAATCCATGCAAGCAAAGGCAGCGATCGCGGTGTCCAATCTGATTCTTGAAGGCTCATGGGCTCAGGCAGCTTCTTGAAGGTTTATCGCTCTATGATACGTTGCTCAGCGCAATCGCGGCTTACCTCAGAGAGAGCGTGGCTCGCTATAACAAAGCATAGGAAGTGTCGTGTCGACAAGGTCATTCGTGGAAAATTTACCTGAGCAAAGCCCTCAACTCATCCTCGCCTCAACCTCGGTCTACCGCAGGGGTTTGCTCGAACGATTAACGAGTCATTTCAAGCAAATCTCGCCTGATGTCATCGAGGTCCAAAAGCCTGGCGAAGCCGTTGAAGCGATGGCTCTTCGTCTTGCCCTCGAGAAAGCAAAGGCAGTAGCAAGCCTGCACCCCGGAGCGCTTGTGATCGGTTCGGACCAGGCGGCCACTCTTGACGGCTTTGAGGCGATAGGTAAGCCGGGTCACCGTGAAGCTGCCATCGAGCAACTGCGCCGGGCCAGCGGCAGGACGCTCCATTTTTTTACCGCTTTAGCCCTGGTTCGAGGCGTCGCAGCTGAGCGCGGCGATCGTCAGCTTGCGGCTTTTGAGCGTACAGCGGTTGTTGGAACCACTGTTAAATTTCGCGAGCTAAGCGACACCCTCATCGAGTGCTACTTTGATAGGGAGCCGGCCTACGATTGCGCGGGTTCGGCAAAATGTGAGGGCCTTGGCATCGTGTTGATGGAATCGATTCAATCTGAAGATCCCACGGCATTAATTGGCCTCCCACTCATACGCCTCAGTCAATTTCTTGCCGATGCAGACTATGACATCTTCAGCGCTGATTCTGCTGCCGACTGCGCTTGACGCCGAGAGCGATCCGGAGCAATCCTTGCCCGGACCGGTGTTAGCCCAACTCCGATCGCTCACTCATTTTGTCGTTGAGGATGCGAAGTCTGCACGTGCCTGGCTCAAGCGTTGCGCGTGGCCCCAGCCGCTGCCACAGGCTTTGATGCAGGTCTGGAATGAACACACTGCCCAAGTCACTGCACAAAGCGAAGCAGTGATCAAGCAGGTGCTTGACTGGCTTGAAGCGGGCCATTCGGTCGGGCTTTTGTCGGAGGCTGGTCTTCCCGCAATTGCCGACCCAGGGCAGGCTTTGATCGCAGCAGTTCATGCGGCCGGCTACGCCGTGAGACCGCTGGTTGGGCCATCGTCCATCATGCTTGCCCTCATGGCTTCGGGCCTTAATGGCCAACACTTTGAGTTCAAGGGCTATCTGCCTGCTGCTAGCGATGCCCGCGAGGTGAGCCTTCGCAGCCTGGAACGCTCAAGTCAACAGGACGGGCGAAGCATTATTTTTATTGAAACACCTTACCGTAATGATGCGATGATGGCTTCGCTTCGTGCTGTCCTGAGCGACGAAACCTGGATCTGCGTCGCGAGCGCACTAGGAAGCCCGAAGGAGCGGGTCTACGCTAAAACCATGGCTCAGTGGAAGCAGTTTGCGTGGTCGCCGGGGCGCGATCCAACGGTGTTCATCCTCGCATGCAACAAGGCAAAAGAAAGTCGATCAACGAATCCGGTTGGTGGTCGCCATGACTTGAAGGCCTATCGTCGCAAGCACTTTTGAAGTCTCCACACCGACGCGCCTTGCAAATCGCTCGGCCAGCGAAGGGCGTGGACTGAAGTCGACCACATCGTCGGCTTTGATGACATCGCGCGCAACCTGGTCGACAGAACCTCGCGCATCGGCGAGACCGAGTTTGATCGCCTGATCGCCACTCCAAACCCGACCGCTAAAAAGTTTGTCATCGTCTTGCAGGCGTTCGCCCCGCCCCTTTTTAACTGCCTCGATAAAGTTCTGGTGCAAGGCTTCGAGGGTGCTTTGCAAGTGCAGGCGTTGCGACTCGCTTAAGGTGCTGAAAGGGTCAAGCATTGCCTTATCGGTTCCGGCGACGAAAAGCCTTCGCTCAATGCCAAGTCGCTTCATCGCCTCGGTAAAGCCAAAGCCATCGAGACGCACACCGATCGATCCAACGAGGCTATTGGGATCAACAAAGATCTTGTCACTTGCTGCGGCGATGAAGTAACCGCCCGATGCACAAATATCCTCAACAACGGTATGGATTGGGATCTCCGGGTGCTTTTCACGAAGTCTCAAAATCTCCTGATACACAATCGATGCCTGAACTGGCGAACCGCCGGGGCTATTGAGCCGCAGGATAACGCCAGCTGTGCCCTGGTCCTCGAATGCGGCACGCAAAGAACCGGTAATCTGGTCGGCACTGGCGTCGGATTCGTGATCAATTTCGCCGCGGATATCGATTAAGGCCGTGTGGCGATCAGGCTTTGCGGTTTCATGCCCGCTAACGCTGCGCCACTCATACCAAAATAAGAGTAAAACAAGGATAAAAAGACTTCGAAAAGCTATGGTCCATCGGCGTTTGCGCACCTGTTCGCGTTGATTTTCCTCAAGCAGTCGAAGCAGCGCTGCTTGTTGAATGTCATGCGCGGTGGCCCAGTCTTTGCTCCGGGTTGCCGGCTCGCTTGGGGTTACGGGCTCGCTTGGGGTTGCCGGCTCGCTCTGGTTTGGATCATGACCCATGCTGAGTCCTTTGTTGACGCCTGACTTGAATACGACCGTCTTTAATCCGGCACTCGAGTGGTTCCAAGGACCGCCCTTTGCAAGGTCCGTCCACACACAGGCCGCTGTGGGGTTCGTACATCGCACCGTGGGTCGCGCACACAAGATACTGGCCGGTGTCATCGAAAAATGCGCCCTCCAGCCAGTCAAGCTCTACTGGCACATGGGCGCAGCGGTTTAGATAGGCGTGGGCCCTGCCCTGAAATTGCACAACGAAGGCTGAAACCGCGCCGCCCGGGCCAGGTATCAAGGTTCTCAGGCCGGTGCCGCCATCTTGCAAGTCATGCGCGCTTCCCGCGTCGGTCCAAACCGTTTTCCATGTCGAGTTAATCGAGTCAGTCATGGGTTAACCTGGGCGTCCAACCATAGGGCTAAAGTGGGCGTGTCAGCAAAAATCGCTTCGGGTTGAGCGAGCGCGAGATCTTCTGCACTGTGAGCGCCGTAGCTTACTGCTACCGCCCGAGTACCCGCGGCTGCGGCCATTTCAAGGTCATGGGTTGTGTCACCGATCATCACCGCGCGGGAAGCCTGAATGTCAAGCGAACTCAGCAAATCAAGCAGCATCCAAGGATGGGGTTTGGGATGCCCTTCGTCTGCGGTACGTGTTTCACTAAAGAATCGGCGCCAACCGGTTTGTTCGAGCATGCGATTCAGACCCAGCCGAGATTTCCCCGTGGCAATCGCCATAGGTACCCCAAGACTTTGCAGTCGCTCAAGTATGGGTACAACGCCCTCAAAGGCACCAAGCGCTGGTTCGCTATGAAGGTAATGGTGGCGATATCGATCGACGAACGCTGCTACGCGTTCCTGAGGCAAATCGGGTACGGCGTACTTAAGACTATCGCGAAGACCAAGGCCAATGACCCACGCCGCCCTCTTCCTATCAGGCACCTCAAGCCCGAGATCACGCGCTGCCGACTGGATGCTATGGGCTATCGCACCCGTTGAATCCATCAAGGTTCCGTCCCAGTCAAAAACCACAGGA
>VGHV01000186.1 GCA_016868095.1 Betaproteobacteria bacterium | reverse complement strand
CCTTAGGCGATCCAATTTGTATCACTTCTTCGACAGGCGAAAAATCAACGCCTAAGTCAAGGCTTGAGGTACAGACAACCAGTGATAACTGACCCGCCTTAAGTGCCTGCTCGACCCAACGCCTCACGGACAAATCAAGCGAAGCATGATGCAAAGCGATGCGACCTGCCCATTGTGGGCGAGCTTCAAGCAAAGCCTGATACCAGAGCTCGGCTTGCGAGCGGGTATTTGTAAATACCAGAGCGCTCTTACTTTGATCAAGATATTGGGCCAAAGGCTCACACATGCTCAAGCCCAAGTGCCCTGCCCAAGCCAGGCGCGATGAGGCTTGCGGCAACAAGCAGTGCACCTGAATTGACTTGGGCTTACTACTTGTGATCATGCGGGGCTTGCCTGGGATTAGAGCGCTCGCGGCGGCCTCCAAATCGCCAAGGCTTGCTGACAGAGCCCAAACCTGTGGAGCATGCTCAAGCTGTTGGCGCAACCAAGCCAGCGCAAGTTGGAGCATGACCCCACGCTTGCTCCCGATAAGTTCATGCCACTCGTCAACCATCACGAATCGGACTCTGCCCAGTACCGCTGTTGCATCAGCGCGCGATAACATGAGATGAAGGCTCTCGGGCGTGGTGATCAGTGCAAATGGCCAACGCCGTGCTTGACGCTGACGCTCAGCGCTTGTGCTGTCTCCTGTGCGCATAGCCACATCGAATCGCTGCGCCCAAAGCGTGTCGATAAATGGTTCGCGCAGGGCGGACAGGCTGTCGCTCGCCAAGGCACGCATGGGCGTAATCCATAAAAGAGTCGGACCGTTTAATGTGCTTGCAGCCTTTGAGCGCTTGTGAAACCTCAGGCTTTGCATACAAGCACCAAGCCAAAGTGCTTGCGTCTTACCCATGCCGGTTGGTGCATGAACAAGGCCACTTTGACCCTGTGCGATAGCACGCCATGTCTCGCGTTGAAAAGCAAGAGGCTTCCAGCCACGCGCGGCAAAGTAGTGATCCACGCAGGCCTTGAGGGCTGGGAAACTTTCTTCAGCGGACTTGGACAAACCACTCATGCCTTGGGCTTTAATGTGTTGACCAAATCGATGGAGGCAATCCAACCCTCTTGCGGATCAGCATCCTCGTCAGCACCCCAACATGGTGGGCCTTTCATTGCAGCCCAGGCAGCTTGAATCGCACAAAGCCATGCGTCGATCACATCACCACGACCATCTTCAAGCATTAGATCGGTATCGATTTGATCGACAATAAGCTCAAAGGGAAGTCTTGCAGCCAAGGCTCCGAGCATGGCGCTTCGGATTTCTAAGCGTTTGGGGTCGTTGGGCACGCTATCTGATTTATAAGAAAGCTTGCCAATCAGTGCGCGTGCTAGATGCCCTGGATAAGCCTCAAGGGCCACTGGCATGTCAACCTCCGGTGGAGCTGCAACATCCAATGCCGCTTCAACGTCCGGTGAGCCTGCAACATCCGATGCCGCTTCAATATCCAATGGGGCCTCAAAGCCCGGCAAATGCCAGCCCGCATCAATCAGCCGCTTAAATCCTTCGCGATACATGAAAACAACCGGCGGATTCACCCATTTCATCGATGGACTCGAGCCTGCAGGGCCATCGCAGGCTCGATGGGCAAACTTATGGCCCACCGGGCGTGGTTCACAAAAGCGCTTTAAGGCGGCAACCCAATAGCTACGATCCTTGCAAGCAAACTTCATAGCGATTTGCCGATAATCCAGCCGATCCCATTGCCACGCCTTCAAAAGATCTTTAGGCAACCCAAATGGGAAGTCAAAGCCACCCACAACCACAGATGGATCATAGGCTTGACGATCGGTCCAAGGCGCATGCAAAAAGCGCTCAAATGCAAGCCAATCACTAAATCGTTCAAACCCTAATAGCTTTAAACGCGATGTGGCGGGCATCCGATCGGATCGGCCCTCAAGCACAGCACGGGCAAGCACAATTGGCTTTTTTGCGCCCGGTGCACTGGTAAAGTCGACACCCAAAACACCGATCAATCGGCTACTCATGCGCCCATCGTCCTATAGCCTTGTCTGCTCATCTACGGTCAGCCTACAGCCTTGGCTGCTCATGCGCCTGTCATCCTATAGAGTTCGTGCACGCGTTCAATACTGTCAACGTCTTCGATGCGCTTATCCCTTCGCCATCGCAGTATCCGTGGGAATCTCAGGGCAAAGCCCGCCTTATGCCGCTTGCTTGGCGAGATCGCTTCAAAAGCTATTTCAAAGACCATACTGGGTTCGACAACTCTTACCGGTCCAAATTGTTCGCGGGTTGTCTTACGAATTCGGGCGTCGACCTCACGAATCTCCGCATCACTTAGTCCCGAATAGGCCTTTGCCAAACTCAACCACCCATCGGGGCCTCGTACCGCAAAAGTGTAATCGGTATATAAATTAGCCCGTCTGCCGTGGCCCGCCTGGGCGTAGATCAATACGGCATCAACGGTAAAAGGGTCTTGCTTCCATTTCCACCAACCACCGCGCAAACCATCGCCTTGATACATCTTCGCACGTCCCAGGCCATAATGACTGTCGCGATGTTTAAGCATCAAGCCCTCGGCCCTAAGTTGACTGGCCTTATGTCGCAATTCGGCAAGATCGGTCCATTGTGCAAACGAAAAACAAGGCGAAAGCATTAAAGCACCAGAAAGCTTTGCGGCAAGCATGTGAAGTTTTTCGCGCCGCACGCTTAAGGCTTGCTGACGTAAATCCTCATCGCCGAGGCGCAAAAGGTCATAAGCAATCAAGACAACTGGATGGCTGCGCGTGAGCGCTGTATTCACACGCTTTCGATTGAGTCGGGTTTGCAAAGCAGCAAAGCCTGCGACCTGATTCAGGTTCGGATCCCAGGCCACGAGTTCTGCATCAATCATCGTACCAGCCGGGATCATGTGGCGAAACGATTCAATCATCAGATCGGGAAATTGTTCACTCATCAACTCTTCCCCACGCGACCACAAATAGCTTTGCGCCTTGCCAGCAATCCACTGCACCCTAATGCCGTCCCATTTCCACTCGCCTTGCCAGTTTCTAGCTTCGCCCATGGCCGAGTAGTCCTGATCAAAACTTTGGGCTAAGCAAAAGGGCAGAACTTGCTCAGATGAAGACTCGCTCCTCTGATCAGCAAGCAAGGCCTCAAGCCGCCCAGCACTAGGCAACTGCCCTGTCCAGCCCATAAACCGCTGAGCAAGTAATGGCGCAGGCAGGCCGCTTGCCTCAGCAAGCGCTCTTAAAACCATAGCACGTGAAACACCAATCCGAAATCCACCAGTCATGATCTTATTCATCGCAAAGCGCACCTTCGCTGGATAAGCGCGCCACTGAGTCGTTAACCATTGAATTTGGGCTTCAACGGGTTGCTGCGCCATCGCTAGGGCTTGCCCCTCAAGCCACGCATGCAAACTTCGCTTAAGGGATGATGACTCGTGGTCACGAACCTCGACAAGCTTCGAGCGATGTTTCGGTATAGTTACATCTTTTGGATCCACATCGGCTGCTTGATCCAAACCAGAATGACCTAAACCTGCATGATCGAGACCTGCTTGATCCAAACCTACATGATCTAAACAGTAGGCGATGGTTTCAGCAAGATCACCAGCGTGCGCATAGCAGGCTTCAAATAGCCATGCGGGTAGCCCGCTTGCCTGGATCGCCGCCTCGCGCAGCACCCCACTGCGAATCGAGCGCGGCAATTTACCGCCTGCTAGAAAATAGATCAGCCAGGCGAGATCTTCTTTATGGGCTGTGTCCAGGCGATTGGTAAAGCACTGCTTGAGTACCTCAAGCTTATGAGCATTGGCGTTTGACTGCTCAAGTGCCTCAAGCACCGACGCAAACCAGCAAAGTCCGTCTTCGTGGCCAGTGCCTATCGCATGGTGCTTAGAGGCGACGACTTGGGATGGGCCTGCGCTTGTCTGAGCTTCAGACATCTTCACCCCAACCCAGGGCCTGCAGCGGCGCTGCATCGAGGCCTTGTTCGCACAAATAACGCACCAAGACATCGACCTGCCCATGGGTGACAAAGATCTTTTGTGCACCGGTTTGGCGAATCGCCCAAAGCAGACCCTGCCAGTCGGCATGATCCGACATCACAAAGCCGCGATCTAAAGCACGGCGTTTGCGAATCCCACGCAAACGCATCCAACCCGACACCGAAGCATCCTCATAGCCTGCCAAACGCGACAATGCCGATGAGTCAGCAATGGCTGGCGGCACAAGCAGCAAACTGCCCGCAGGCGGTTTTTGCTCACCACGCCAGCAAGGCATCAAAGGAATCTTGCGGCCCGCGTTTCGATAGCAAGCATGTATGGCATCAACCGCTGGATGGACCCAGACCGGACCGTCGGGAAGCGCCATCGCCAGGCGTTGGGCTTTGCCGAGTGAATAGGTATAAAGTACAGAATAAATACCTTTTGCTGCATTGGCCTGCCACCATGCGCTGATTTGCTCGATCACCATCGACTGTGGTTCCCAGCAATAAATCGGCAAGGCGAACGTGGATTCTGTGACGAAGACATCGCATCGCAAGGGCTCAAAGGCCTGGCAACTCGGCTCAGCCTCGATTTTGTAATCGCCTGATACCACCCACACCTGCCCTTGATGGACCATCCTGATTTGTGAAGAGCCCAAGACGTGACCAGCCGGATGCAAACTAAGCTGTACACCGCCAAGCTTAATGACTTCACCATAGTTCAAGGTTTGTAACGAAATCGCGCCGCCAAGTCTTGTTTTTAGCATTTGAGCAGCATCGACATGCGACAAATAATGTTGATGGCCACCTCGGGCATGGTCTGCGTGGGCATGGGTGATCACCGCACGCTCAACAGGTCGCCATGGATCGATATAAAAATCACCCGCAGGGCAATAAAGTCCCTCGGGCCGTCGTTCAACAAGCGGCGCCATCACGAGGCTGGCTCAAGCCAGTCTCCAAGACGAGATCAGCAAGTACAGGCGAATGATCCGAAAGCTTAGCCCATGCTCTGCCCTTGAGCACGCGGGTTTGTTCCACACGAAAGCCCCGCTGGTAAATTCGATCCATCCTGAGCCTGGGCAACCAGGCTGGGAAGGTGCGCGCTGCCTTGAATCCTTTTTCAGACGGATGCTCAGCGATCTGCTGATGAACTTCGGCAAGTGCGTTAGGTTCACATAAGGGTTGATGCAAGCGATTATTCCAATCATTGAAATCACCCGCAATGATGAGCGGCGATCCGGCGGGCACCACCGACTGCACCCACTCACTTAGCGCCTCGACCTGGCGCTGCCTACCCGCGGCAAGAAAGCCAAAGTGGACGACAAAGCAATGTAATAGCGGCTGCCCTCGCGTCTTGCCAAGCGGCAAACTAATTTGTACGTGCAAGGCCCCGCGTTTTTCCAGCACATGATCCGACA
>VGHV01000185.1 GCA_016868095.1 Betaproteobacteria bacterium | reverse complement strand
TCCAATACTTCGCGGGTTTCCCTTGGATCGACACCACAATATCACCGCGCTTAATACCGGCCAAGCCCGCGGCCGACATAGGCTCGACCCAGCGGACCCTCAATGGCAAAGGATCATCTGGCTGGCCGGCAACTGAGAGACCAAAGCCTATATTGATGCCCTCTTCGTAGTATTGCTGATAACGATCGCTTGCCTCAACAAAGCTCCACCGATCGGCTGGCCTTACCTGGGTTCCCTTGAAGAGCAAAGTTGTGAAATGGGCACGCATCGCAGCGATGGGCTCGATCTGAGGATCAACAGCACCAGGACTTGACGGGATGTCTTGATACCAGAAGTACCAGTCCTTCATCCATGCCAGTAACCAAGCTTGCTGGTCAGCCAGCGAGCAACTTTCGGGTTGGCTGCTCAGGCCTGCATAAACAGCATTGCTCTGGCGCTCGCCACCGCCACCACTGCAGGCGCAAAGCACAGCAGCAAGACTAATCGTGCCCAAATATTGCAAAAGCCTCATAGGCTTAAGTTCGTTGTCGAAGCCGCAGCCATTGCCAGACAAAAACAAACGCCAATGAGCCAAAACCTATCATCAACCCATAATCAAAACGGAAAACCAGAGCAATGCCAGCAATGAGCAGCAAGAAGCGCTCAACCGAGTTCACAGCGACCAAGAGCCAGCCCTGGAATGCGCCCGACATTGCTACGATACCCAAAGCTGTCGTGATCGTTATCCATCCGATAGCGATAAAGTTTGCATCGGCCAGCGCCTTTAATGAACCCATCAACAACAGACCAACACCTTGAGGATCTAAAACAAAGACAAATGGTACTAAGAAAGCCGGCAAGGTATATTTCCAACTCTGTAGCGTTGTCTTGTAGGGATCCCCACCGGTAATTGCGGCAGCGGCGAAAGGTGACAGCGCGGTTGGCGGCGAAACCTCAGAAAGTACAGCGTAATAAAAAATAAACATGTGCGCTGCAAAATCGGGCACACCGAGCTTAATCAAGGCTGGCGCAGCAACGACAGCGCAAATGATGTAGGAGGCAGTCACCGGTACAGCAAGGCCGACCACCCAAACGATCAATGCAGTGTATATCGCTGTTAATAGCAACGATCCCGCAGCATATTCAATCACAATACCGCTGAATTTCAGGCCAAGGCCAGTAAGCGTTACCGTTCCAACAATCAGGCCTGCACAGGCACAGGTTACGGCAACGCCAAGCGTCCCAACCGCACCGCCTTGCAATGCCTTAATCAATCCAATGTCAAGAAACCGTTGCGACCATGTCCGATGATCTGCTTTTAGCAAGTCGTAGGGTATAAGACTGGTGTCTGAGCGAAAGCAACTTGTTATAAGACTCATGACGGTTGCATAAAGTACCGACATCGTCGGCGAGAACCCCATCAACATAAAAGCAATAATCGAAATGAGCGAAAAGAAGTGAAACCAGTAGCGCGCAGCAAGCACCCAAACGCCTTCAACGGCCTCAAAGCTTGCCTCACGCATGCCATATTTTCGTGCGTCAATTTCCACCATGATAAAGAGTGACGCATAAAATAGAATGGTCGGGATGCATGCCATGAGCAGGACATCCAAGTACGAGATCTTTAAAAATTCTGCGATTAAGAAGGCTGCAGCGCCCAGCACTGGCGGGGAGATAATCGCGCCAAGGCCACCAGCCGCCAAAAGACCACCAGCGGCATTTTTCTCGTAGCCCGCCTGAGCAAGCATGGGATAGGCCACTGTGCCGATGGTGACGGTCGTTGCCACTCCGGAGCCCGAAGGTCCTCCAAGCAAGAAAGAGGAAAGCACCACCGTCCTGCCAACGCCAGTAGGTCTTCCACCCATGGCAGAAAATGAAAAATCGATGAAAAACTTTCCAGCGCCTGAAAACTGCAAAAATGCGCCAAAGATGGAGAACAATACGATTAAGGTGGCAGAGACATCGACAGCAACGCCAAAAATGCCCTCTAGGGTCATGAACATATGTCCCACAAGCCGACCCAGGTCATAGCCCTTGTGGGTCCAGGGTTGCGGAAAATATTCGCCAAACAAAGCGTAAACGAGAAAGGCCGAGGTGACATAAACCATCACCCAACCACCCGTGCGCCGTACCGCCTCAAGAATGAGTACGATCAATAAGATGCCAAGCCACATATCCATGGGTAATGGCATGGTATTCCGGTCGGTGAAATCGTCCCCTCCAGCGTACATATACCAAGCAATGTAGAGCGGTATGAGGGCAAAGCAAACATCCCACCAGTGCAACCGATCTCGAAAACGCTTAGCCAGTGGAAAAAGTAAAAACACCAACGAAAGCACAATCGCCACATGGGCGCTTCGCATAAGTTGGGTCGGCACGATCTCGTAGGCCGCGTATAAATGAAAAAGCGACATCGCTACAGCGAGCAAGCTCACCACAAGCAAGGCCAGGCCCTTGAGCCTGTGGCTTGCACCCTCTTCTTGCTCGATATATTCCTCAAGCCTTTTTTCAATATCGTTCAAAGAAAAGCCTCGCTGTGTGGTCGCTCACGGCATCTAACAGGCTGCGATTGGGCACTCAGCAACAAGGTGCCCACCACGCTCCATGCTCAGTCAAGCTTAACGCCCTTTTCTTCGAGGTACTTACGCGCTCCAGGATGGTAGGCCACAGGGCTTGCCGAACTCTTTTGGTTTTCTAGCTTGATATTGGCAGCCTCTTTGTGTACGGCAATTAAATCATCCCTTCGCTCAAGGATGGTCTTCACAATCGCATAGGCTTGATCATTGCTCATCTTGCCGGGGGCGACCAACAAGTTAGCCACCGAAGCCATTTTGTTGTCGCCAGCCATGCCCTGATATACCGACTTACTGATGACATCAGCATAGTAAAGATTGCCGTATTTTTTATTCATTGCAGCCACCAGATCGTCATGATCAATCATCTTGATCTTCATGCCCGGCGAATTGGCCAAGTCGGTTACGGCACCTGTGGGCAGTCCACCGACCCAAAAGAAGGCATCAATTTTTCGATCCTTAATCGCGTTTACCGACTCGGCAACGCCCAGTCGCTCACGCTTCATATCGCGGTCTTTGTCAAGACCTGCAGCCTCAATCAAACGAAACGCCATCACCTCGGTAGCGCTTCCTGGTGAACCCGTAGATACCCGCTTTCCCTTTAAATCAGAAAACTTATTGATGTTTGTCCCGTCAACGGTGACGACATGCATACGATTCGGGTAGAGCACCAGCAGCGTTTTCGCGTCGACCTTTCCCGTCGCTTTGAACTTATCAGCTCCTTCGATTGCATCTTTGGCAGCGTCAGCCATCGTCATGGCCAAATACGGTTTGCCACTTCCGACGAGCTTTAAATTGTCCACCGAACCACCCGTCACCTCAGCGGTTGCAGCCATGCCCGGAATATGTTTGGACAAGGCGGCAGCGATACCGCCGCCCAAGGGGTAGTACACTCCGCCTGTTCCGCCCGTGCCAATGGATAAGGCGTTCTGCGCACTAGCCATACCGCCGTGCAAGAGCGTCGCCGCAGTTATCAAGGCTGCAAAAAGCCCTCGACCGGCTAGCTTCTTGATGCTGCTCACCGACGCGTCGTTGCTCGCCTGCTTCGTTCGTGCAGGCATCATGGTCTGGTCCTTCATTCGGATCTCCTTAAAAATACTTTGAATTGGTTTAGAGAAAACGTCGAAATGATTTCGAGTGAGTTTTGCTCGGCCCGAAACTTGGCACAATAGCTTGTCTGAGGAAATCCATACAAATCGGGGGCTTGATCTTGACGAAAAAAAGATGCTTTGTGTTGGCTGCTTTTGTGGCCGTCGCCTTGGGCTTGGCATCCTGCGGTGATAACGGCGGCTCGGCCCCACCCCCAAGCCAGCTCAATGCACAAGCGGGCGATGCGCGCTTTACGCTGAGCTTCAGCGGCAGCAGCGACGTGGAGTATTGGCTCTTTGCGGCACCAAGATCGGATATCGATGGAAATAATTGGTCATTGACGCCCGGAGCGCGCAGCGCGACCAAATTGACCTCGCCCTATGTGCTTTGCGGTCTCGATAACGGAACCACCTATTGGCTGTTCATGAATGGCCGCAAAGATGGCGGCCCAGGTGGACCAAGCAGCGAAAAAATCTCGGTAACGCCGCGTCCAGCGGGTGACCAATGGGAGTCGCTTAACCCTGCTCCCCGCGCTGCTGGCGAAGTTTTTGCTGCCAATGGGGTCGCGATGGCAAGACTGAGTACATGCCCGGCTCGAGCGGCTCTCGCAACTGACGGCCGCTTTGTAAGCGTTTCAGACAAAGGACATATCAACTACAGTAACGATGGCAAGTCCTGGCAGGCTGCGACGCTTCCCAGCGCTTGGAGTGGGTCCTTGACTGCGGTTGCAGGCTATGCAAGTAATCTCAATACGCCTGCCGATCCTGGACTCAATTTTGTAGCTGTTGGTGCCATGGGAGCAAGTCTGACTAGCAAGGATGGAATCAACTGGACGCTTGCACAGGCACCCAACGAGAGCTTGCCCGAGTTGCGCGCAATCACCGCCTTAAGCTCAAGTTTTGTCGCCGTCGGCGCAAAGGGAAGTATTCGGAGCACCTCGGATGGCTTGAGCTGGACCGAGCGCAATAGCGGCACGCTTGAACATTTAAACGCGATTGGCATTGGCAATAACCGCTTATTTGCCGCAGGAAACGCTGGTACGCTGCTATTGAGCAACGATAGCGGCACGACCTGGTCAAGGATTAACTTACCAGAGGTGAGCGGTATTGATTTACGCGCAATTGGGCATGGGTATTTGCGTGGTAGCACGGCTACCGATGTCGATCGCTTTTTGGTAGGGGGAAGTGGCGGCTACATCGCCTCGACAAGCGATGGTGGCAGCACCTGGTCTGCGCAGCGGATTCCCGGTGCCTCAACAATCCTAGGGATAGGACGTACAAGTCGCTATCTGGCGATTGATGACTTGGGGCAGGTTTTTACGAGTACCGATGGACTTGCATGGGCACTACAAACGACACCTAAGCTCTTAGGCCCACGAAGCTTTTTGAGCTTTGATTGGGGCTATCTGGTCGGCGCTAGCGATGGTCGCCTCTATGGCAGCTGGTAACGAAACATACTTTTACATCAGTCTATGTTGGACGCTTGGCCTTGGCTTACTCATGGCCTTTTGGGGTTCATGGCGAGCGAGCCGAGGTGACTTTGCGCGCTCAAGTCTAGCTGGGTCAAGCGCCGGCCTATTGCTTGGGTTCTTGTTATTGTTTTTGGCCTACCCCCTCTTGCGCGCTGCCCTCACGCTTGGTCAGGACGAATTTGGAAAACTAGTGCCAGGTCTTGCCTGGGAGAGGCTCAGTGACTCAAGGATTTGGTCGCTCAACTGTCTGGTCAGCCAGCAAGTTTGCGGAACTGCTTGGCATAGTTTGCTGCTTGGGCTCAT
>VGHV01000184.1 GCA_016868095.1 Betaproteobacteria bacterium | reverse complement strand
TGCTGTCCGATCAGAGCCCACTCGGCATGGCCATCAAGGCACAACAAGCACATTCGATGATCTTGTGGGGTCCACCCGGGGTCGGCAAGACGAGCCTTGCTCGCCTGCTTGCCCAGGCCTTCGATTGCCGGTTCATTGCGCTGTCGGCTGTGTTTTCTGGGGTCAAGGACATTCGCGAGTCGATCGAGCAGGCTCGTCTAAACCGAAACACCGGCGCCCAAAGCCTCCTCTTTATCGACGAAATTCATCGGTTCAACAAGGCACAACAAGATGCACTCTTGCCCTTTGTTGAATCGGGCTTAGTCTGCTTTGTGGGAGCGACGACGGAGAATCCAAGTTTTGAGGTTAACGCGGCACTTTTATCGAGAGCCCAAGTCTATGTGCTTAAGCCGCTTGATGAGCAAGCCCTGCGCGCTATGTTTGCCATAGCACTCGAGCGTCTCGAAGATGCAATTCCTTATCAGGACGAGGCCATCGATCGATTGATCGAGCATGCGGACGGTGACGGTCGACGATTTCTAAATGTTATCGAACAGACGCAGCACGCTGCACATGTCGAGTCCCTTGAAATCATTGATCTTGACTTTTTACTTCGCTGCCTCAGTCAGCCCTTGCGGCGCTTTGACAAGGGTGGTGATCAGTTCTATGACCAGATTTCTGCGCTGCATAAGGCCGTGCGAGGATCGGACCCCGATGCTGCGCTTTACTGGCTTTGTCGGATGCTCGATGGTGGCGCAGATCCTCGATATCTCGCAAGGCGAATCGTTCGCATGGCTTGGGAAGACATCGGACTTGCAGATCCTAGAGCGGTACAAATCAGTACCGAGGCTGCACAATGCTTCGAGCGCCTTGGCTCCCCAGAGGGCGAACTGGCTTTGGCGCAGGCGACCATTTATCTGGCCATTGCCGCCAAGAGCAACGCGGGTTATACGGCTTTCAAACAAGCGCGTAGCCTGGTTAAGAAAGACAAGAGCCGCCAGGTCCCCATGCATTTGCGCAACGCCCCAAGCGCTTTGATGAAGTCACTCGGACATGGTGATGGCTATCAATATGATCACGATCATGAAGACGGTTTTGCATCGTCGCAATCATACTGGCCCGATGATCTGCATGCGCAAGTCTTTTATCGACCGAGTAAGCGCGGGCTAGAAATTCAGATCGCTGAGAAGTTGGACAATTTGCGTCGGCTTCGCAAAGCGAAAAACTGAAAAAGCAAGCGTTAAAATGGGCGATGGAGGTTTCTCATGCTCGATATCGCTTTGCTTCGTAAACAACCCGATCTAGTCGCTGAACGACTCGCCAAAAGGGCTTTTCCACTTGATTTAGATCAATTCCAGCGATTGGAATCATCACGGCGCAGCCTGCAGGTTGAGACCGAGCACTTGCAATCGCAACGCAATGCATTATCCAAGCAAATTGGGCAGCGCAAAGCAAAGGGCGAGGATGCCTCTGAACTGATGGAGCAGGTAGCTTTCATCGGAGCGTCGCTTGATGCCCTGAGCAAGCGCAATGACCATGCACAAGAAGCCTTAAGTGAATGGCTTTCGCACATTCCTAATCCGCCTCACGAGTCGGTGCCGGATGGACGCGATAGTGACCACAACCTTGAAGTTAGACGCTGGGGTACGCCGAGAAGCTTTGATTTTGAAGTCAAAGATCATGTAGCGATCGGTGAGACGATCGGTCTGGATTTTGAAACAGCCACCCATCTCACTGGGAGCCGCTTTGTGCTGATGCGTGGAACCATTGCCCGCTTACACAGAGCGATTGCATCGCTGATGCTCGACACCCACACCCTTGAGCATGGCTATCAGGAGTGCTACACACCTTATATCGTGAATGGGCAAACACTCTTCGGGACTGGCCAACTGCCCAAGTTCGAAGAAGACTTATTTGAAATTAATCGTGGATTGAGTACAACGGCTTCCTCGACCCACGATGTATCGAGTCCCGATCAAGAGCATCAGCATCAGCCACTCCATGGTCCTGCACTTCGTGAACGTTGGTTTTTGATACCAACTTCCGAAGTGTCATTAACAAACCTTGTTGCCGATAAGATTGTCGACGCAGCAAGTCTGCCGATTCGGCTTACTGCCCACACACCATGTTTTAGATCGGAGGCCGGCTCTCACGGTCGTGACACGCGCGGCATGATTAGACAGCATCAGTTCGACAAAGTCGAGATGGTGCAATTGGTTCACCCCGATGCGTCTTATCAAGCGCTCGAAGAGATGGTGCAACATGCAGAGACCATCTTAAAAAAATTAGAGCTGCCTTATCGCGTGATGCTTTTGTGCGCAGGCGATATGGGTTTCGCTGCTTCGAAAACCTATGACCTCGAGGTATGGCTGCCTGGTCAGGGCGCCTATCGCGAAATCTCTTCATGCTCGAATTGCGAAAGTTTTCAGGCAGGGCGTATGCACGCGCGTTTTAGATCACGCGATGCAAAGCCCGAGTTGCTACACAGCCTAAACGGATCGGGGCTCGCCGTAGGCAGAGCGCTTGTGGGGGTATTGGAGAATCACCAACAAGCCGATGGCAGCATTCGAATACCAGAAGCCCTCAGACCTTACTTGGGAGGTGCTGAGCTACTCAAGCCTGATGGCCTTTGAACAATTCGAATGGAGTTTTACCCATGAAAGCGATCTGGCGATTCGTTTCAGTTTTCTTATTGACAGGTCTTTTTTGCCAGTCCCACGCGATGATCGAGCCAGGAAAGGCTGCACCCGGCTTTCGCTTACAGTCGCTTGATGGACAAACGATCACGCTTGAGCAGTTCAAGGGGAGTTGGGTCGTTCTTGAATGGACCAATCCCGATTGTCCTTTCGTTCAAAAGCACTACAACGCTGCAAATATGCAAACACTCCAGGAGTTTGCAACATCTAAAAAGCATATTTGGCTGCAAATCAATTCAACACATCCAGGGCATCCCGAGTTTCGCAATGCAAATACGATGAAGGCCTGGAATACTCAGCAAAAGGCTAGGCCAAGCTACGGCTTGTTGGATCCGCAGGGTATCGTGGGTCGCGCTTACGGTGCAAAGACGACGCCGCAAATGGTGCTCATAAACCCGGCCGGAACGATTATTTATCACGGTGCAATTGATAGCATTCGATCGGCCAGTCCTGGCGATATTCCAAAAGCCATACCGTTCTTGCGCCAGGCCATCGAGGAGAGTGCAGCAGGCAAGCCTGTCACCAATCCGAGCTCGGTTCCGTATGGCTGTTCTGTAAAGTACGCCTCTAATTAACCCAATCGTCTCAACTAGCATTTCCTCGGTCGGGCAAACTTCATCTTGAAGGTTTTGTCGATCCATCTCAATCGAATAAATAAATCCAACATGTGACCGCTTTCCTGGGCATGCCGACTCATTGGCTGCGACCCCTGATTCAGGGGGTCTTGAAGTGCAAGGCAAAGACCACTTGGGCAGGCCTCAACAATTGCCGTAGTCAATGCCTTCGTGATGGCTGGATCGATAGGCGGCTCCGGATGGTTTTGATTAAGTTCGGCTTGATCAATCAGTTCTTGTGAATGACCCGAAAGTCAGAGCACGCCTGGCTCAAGGCTGCAAGTGATCGTGTCTAGCTCTGGAAGCATAAGCACATCGATCCCAAGCGATTGCCAAACGCTTGCCAACTGCGACTCTTCCTGGCGTACTTGATACTCGATGCGGCTTAAGACACCCGGCAACTCTACCTTTTCCAGTGAAACAGCCTGCCTGGTGCGCAAATCTGGCGAGCGATGGTCGATCAATAACGGACCCAGCTCGATTGCAGGGCTCGCGCCTGCTTCAGCCACCAAACGCATTGCGAGTGAATACGCTCCCTTCTGAAGTTTGTAGCTGGCATCGGCTTTAAAGAGAAGACTCAGGCGGCTGTCGACAGTGACGAGCTTAGCTTGTTGATGAAACCCCCAGGCCTTTGACTGAGGCCCGGGGCGGATGACAATCGACCTGGCATCCTTAGCCAAGGCGAGGTTTGGCCGGGCAGGGCGGACCTTGACCGGAAATTTCAAAGGCAGATCATGGCCTTTGATAACTAACTCAGCATCTCCTTGCCTTGAAGTCTTATCGGCTATATCGTTATCACAATCAAACCGCACGACTTGATGGCGAAGGCTGGATGCTTGACTCAAGCTTTGCGAATCGTTGGGCTTGGGACGACAGGTGCTGCCAAGCCAGGCGAGCTTGTCGATACGCTCAAGACCTATGCCCTCGACCATCACGAATCGCTCAAGCGCATGATGGGTGATCTGAGTCAGCTTCGGGCGTGGCGGACGAACCTTTAGCAAACTGCTTTCAATCGGCCCCCCTCGAAATCGCAATTCGATTTGTACTTCCCCAGCTTCAACACCGCTCAAATCAATGGCAAGTGTCTGTGGACCTGACTGTTTACTCGAAAAGATTGTCTGACCGGTGCGAAGCAATCGAATCTCGTCAAGGCAATGGCTTAAGGGATGATCAGTTACAACCATTTGATTTAATTCGGAGGCAACAAGATGATGTTGACCTCTTAACAGTAGTCCCATCGCGGCCTTGGGCGGAAACCATAAGTCGACCGGCTCAAGTTGAATCGATTCAAAGCCGTAGCGGCCGCCTGCTTGCACTTCAATGCGCGCATGCTCTGACCATTGCATGGCTTCACGCGACATGGCATCCCTCATTAATGCGTCCGCATCAAAGACCAAGCGCTCTTGATGGATCAATAAGTTTGCGTACCTAAAGTTTGAAGCGCTGGCAAACCCGCTTTGCACGTCGGTTGGCTTGATCCACCATGCATGCCAATAATTCATCAAGGGCAAGCGACCTTCAAATTGAATCGGTAGCTAGCCATCGTGCAAACAAAGAGGCTTTTTGTTGGCAAGCTTTATTGAGGGTTCATTGTGAGGGAACCAGGCCGGCACATAAACATAAGCAGTCTTGATCGATCCCCTTCGAAGTCTGGATCTTGAGAACAAAGTCGTTTGCTCAGACGATACCAAGACTCGCCCAAAACTGGCTGCAAATTCATATTGATCCTGAAAGCGCTGGCTCAAAAGATCGCCAGCCTGGACAAAAAAGCGCAAGTTACTTGATAAGAGGCCTGCAAGATCAGCTGCTTGCTTGGCGCCTACGCTATGCGCGAGATCCCCAGCGGCAGGCAGTAAGAAGTCATTGCTGCCCACGATATGCAAGGCGACACAGGCTGTATCGATAGCCTCCTGCCTGAAACATGCCGGGTTGACACTTTTGACGCCAAATTTTGCTGCCAGACTGATGACCGCATCACGCGCCTGACCTGGGTTTAGTTGTCGGACCACCGTATCGAAACCCCTCTCAAGTGCGGTGATTGCTGCATTCACAAGGTCAACACGCTGCAAGTCAATGAAGCGTTGCGGGTCGCTGCGGACGGACTCGAGTATGAGCTCCACCGAGGTCCTAATGCTCGTATTTAAACCAAAGAGATTGCGC
>VGHV01000183.1 GCA_016868095.1 Betaproteobacteria bacterium | reverse complement strand
GAGAAACCTGTCAAATCTTGGCGGCCCGATTCAAACGACGCTGACCGCTTGCGAGTCGGTGTTTGCACTGATTGATGAGCCCAGAGAGAAGGATCAGGGCAAGGCACAGGCGGCCAGATTGCAAGGTGCTTTGCGTTTTGAGGGTATTGAGCTCAGTTACCCAGGGGCTGCTTTGCCTGCGCTTCGTGATATCAGCCTCAGCTTGCGAGCAGGCGAGCATCTTGCCTTGGTTGGGCCATCGGGCTCCGGAAAAACCAGCCTTGTAAACCTTATTCCTCGGCTTTACCACCCACAGCAGGGATGTATTCGAATCGATGACATCGATATCACTACAATAACGCTATCAGTCTTACGACAACAGATTGCGATCGTGAGCCAGGATGTGAGGCTTTTTGACGATAGCATTGCAGCAAACGTTGCCTATGGGGCGCAGCGCGGAGCAAGCGAAGCTGCGATTCGTGAGGCACTCGGCCATGCGAATTTACTTGACTGGGTCGATGCGCAAGCGCAAGGGCTCCATAGTTTCATTGGCGAGAATGGCGCACGATTATCAGGCGGTCAACGACAAAGGCTTGCGATTGCCCGAGCGCTTTTGAAGAATGCTCCCATTCTTATATTGGATGAGGCAACCTCGGCACTTGATACCGAGTCTGAGCGTGCGGTTCAAATAGCGCTTGAAACCTTGATGAAGGGGCGTACAACGCTCACCATTGCACACCGCCTTTCGACGGTCATTCATGCCGATAGAATCATTGTGATGCAGGCCGGACGGATTATCGAAAGCGGAGACCATGAGAGCTTGCTCGCACGCGATGGTCTGTACGCCAGACTTTGCCAGGCGGGTGAGCTGACTTAATGAAGACGAAAGCGAAGGGAAGTAGGGCATGAATCTGGCGCGTCGTGTCTGGGGGTCTTGTCTGCTGATCACCATTTGTATGGGCAGCTTTGGAATTGCCGGCTTATCACTTGGGTTTGCTGTGACGCTTCTTATAAGTCTGGCTTCGCTTGAGCCTGCACTTGTGAAGCAGCGCTTTTCGCGACTTCCCTTGTTGTTATCGGCGATGCTCTTCCTCGTTTGGGGTTTGGTCACGCTTGCATGGTCAGAGGCCGTCAGCCCTTTGCTTGCGCTTTCCGATTGGTCGCGCTGGCTCATTTTGATTCCGGCAGCAGGATTCATGATGACCGATGACGTCCGGCACGGTATTTGGCGTGCTTTTATCGCCGTTCAATTAATTGTTGCAGTTTGGGCGATTTACGTCGGTATTGATTGTGCGGTGGATTGGACCCCATATCCGCATGCTTATGAGTGCATGAACAAGCGCATACCCCATGGCAATATTCAGGCGACTTGGATGTTGGCCTTCGCTGCGCTGTTATCGCTGGTTTGGCTAGAGGGTCGCTGGCGTTGGGTTTGTGCAATTGCCCTTGGATTGCCGCTCTTAATTATTGGTAATCGAACCGGCTTTTTGGTCTTTGCATTAGGCCTTGCGGTTGCCTTTTGGTACGCGGCTGCACTTAAGCCTTGGCGTCTGCCTATTCTTGCTGCGTCAGGTGCGCTAGCTTTAGCGGCATTCACGCTCAACCCAGCCTTGCAAGCCCGATTCGCTGACGCGCTTGACTTCGATCGATACGGAGCTGCGCAACAAACCCAAGCTCAACAAACCAGTGAAGGATTGCGTGCTGTTTATTGGCGAGCCTCGCTCATAGCAATCCGTGACCGGCCCTTAATCGGTCATGGTATCGGTAGTTGGTCGGAGGTTTATCGCGGTTTGCAACCCCAGGTTCAGGGACCCGCAAGCAGTGCTAATCCTCATAGCAGTTACCTGCTCATTGCAGTCGAGCAGGGACTAATTGGCTTATTTTTATTCCTTGGGCTTTTGGCAGCACTTTGGCAAGCGGCAGCCTGGCTTACAGGATTTGAAGCGGTTGCTTTTCGGATCTTACTTGTAAGCTTTGTCGCTGGTAGTGTGTTCAACACTTGGACACATGATGGTGCAGCATCACGCTTTTTCCTGATACTGATGCTGCTATGTCTTTCAGGCTTGCGCGCACCGAATCAGGCCAAGCCCGAATCGGCATTATCAAACGCCGAACCGCAAAAGCTTCAACCCCGCGCAAGACGTGAGCGCAGGCAGGGAAGGACGAAGCCTTGATTCGCCTCTCAGTGATTATCATCACGCTCAACGAGGCTGAGTTGATCGAACAATGTCTTCGGTCACTCCCAGACCACGATGAGTTGATCGTTGTCGATTCTGGTTCAACCGATGGAACCCAAGCGATTTGCAAGCGATTCGGCGCTAAATTATTGCAAACCGATTGGCCTGGATTTGGCCCTCAAAAAAATCGTGCGCTTGATCTTGCCCAAGGTCATTGGGTTTTGTCGGTCGATGCCGACGAACAATTCGATGCGAGCTTACGTGCCGAGATCAGTCGGGTTATTGGTTTGGACAATCATGAGGGTGCCGATCGCGATAGGGCAACGGGCGATATCCATGAAGACAAGGGGCAAGTCCAAGCGCACGCCATCATGAGTGCTTACCGCTTTAGGCGGCGATCCAGTTTTGCAGGTCAATATATGCGCTTTGGTGATTGGCGCAGAGATAAGGTGCTTCGACTTTTTCGCCGCGACTGCGGGCGATTTTCAGAACTCGCGGTTCATGAGTCGGTGCAGGTCCGAGGGTCGGTGGGCGAATTGTCTGGCCTTATGTTGCATCAGTCGATTCAGGACTGGGCCGATGCAATGTCCAAGGCTCGGCTCTACGCCGAACTGAGCGTGGCGCGTATGCGATCGCGAGGCTCGGTGGGTCCTGTGCACGGTGTCTTGCATGCGATTTGGACCTTCACGCGGGGTTTTGTGTTTCGTTTGGGCTGTCTTGATGGTTATAACGGCTTAAGGCTCGCCCTTGCCAACGCCTGGGGTACTTATTTGCGCTACAGCCTTGCAGCTGAGCCTATATCAACGCAATCTACTTTGGAGAAGTGACTATGTCTGAACGATTTCCTTTACCTACCCTCGACTCAGTACCTGCCGACATCCGCGACATGATGCTCAAGGTGCAGGAGAAATCGGGCTTTGTGCCCCATGTGTTTCTAAAGCTGGCAAGGCGGCCTGCTGAGTTTCGTGCTTTTTTCGCGTATCACGATGCCTTGATGCTCAAGGAGGGCAATCTCTCGAAGGGCGAACGCGAAATGATTGTGGTGGCTACAAGTGCTGCTAATCAGTGCTTGTATTGCGTGGTCGCACATGGCGCCCTATTGAGAATTTTTGAGAAAAAGCCGCTTCTTGCCGACCAAATTGCGATCAACCATCGCAAAGCCGACATCACCCCGCGACAACGAGCCATTCTTGACTTCGCGATGAAGGTCGCTTTTGAATCCGATACCCTTGAAGATCTCGATTTCGAAATGCTTCATGAGCATGGACTCAATGACGAAGATGCTTGGGATATTGGAGCCATTGCAGCCTTTTTTGCGTTGAGCAATCGGATGGCTAATTTGTCGGGCATGATGCCCAACCCAGAGTTCTATTTATTAGGTCGTGTTCCGCGCGATAAGTCTTCTTCGAAGTAAGCGATCATTCGATCGTGGGCGAGTAAGTAGCCTAGCTCAGCACAATATCGTAGTGCTCTTGGCTATAGCTCGCCTCCACGGCCAGTGAAACCGGCTTTCCGATGTCCTCGCTAAGGCAGGCTAGCGTTGCCGACTCTTCATCAAGAAATAGATCGATGACCTGGGGGTTGGCGATGATGCGAAAGCCTTTTGGATCGAACTGGCTGGCCTCGCGTCGGATTTCTCTTAAAATTTCATAACAAACGCTGCGGGCTGTTTTTACTTCACCTTTGCCCTCACACATCGGACAGGCTTCGCGCAGCACATGGGCAAGCGACTCCCGGGTACGTTTACGTGTCATTTCAACAAGACCTAGCCCTGTGAAGCCAAGCACCGAACTACGGGTTCGATCGCTAGCCAGCGCTTTTCTTAACTCATGCAGCACAGCCTCACGATGGTGCTCATGATGCATGTCGATGAAATCAATAACGATAATGCCACCCAGGTTGCGCAGGCGAAGCTGCCTGGCAATGGCATGGGCTGCTTCCATATTGGTCTTGAAAACTGTATCGTCAAAATTCTTTCCACCGACATAGCCTCCGGTGTTGACATCAACGGTTGTTAATGCCTCAGTCTGATCGATCATCAGGTAGCCACCCGATTTCAGATCGACTCGCCGGGCAAGTGCACGCTCGATCTCTGCTTCAATGTTATATAAATCAAAAATTGGCCTGTCGCCCCGATACAAGCGAAATTTCTCTTCCACGCCAGGCATGTAGGCGCGCGCAAAGCGACTCAAGTGCTCGAGCTCGCTTGCCTGATCCACGCGAACGCTTGCTGTCGATTCGCCGACCACATCGCGCAGACAGCGTTCGCTGAGGCTTAACTCCTGATAGAGAAGCGAGCTTGCAGGCAGCTGTTGACTCAAACCTAGTATTTCCTGCCAGCGCTGCCTAAGGTAAGCGATATCGATAGCCAGGGCTTCGTCGTCTGCTTGCTCGGCCGAAGTGCGGACGATAAAGCCACCGCGTTCTTCAGCGGGCATCAGGTTCTGAATGCGCTGACGCAAACCCTCGCGATCGCTTTCCTGGTCGATTCGGGTCGAGATGCCAATATGCTTTGACTGAGGCAGGTATACAAGGAGTCGCCCGGCAATACTTATTTGGGTAGAGAGTCGGGCGCCTTTTGTGCCAAGCGGATCCTTTATCACCTGGACCAAAAGCGGTTGCCCCACAAAAAGCGTTTTTTCGATTTGTATCGCGCTTAATCGTTGTTCATCACGCTGCTCTTGCCTCGCACCGAGCTGACGTGCCTGCCAGAGATCGGCAACATGTAAGAACGCTGCACGTTCTAGACCGATATCAATAAATGCAGATTGCATACCCGGCAAGACTCGGTTGACCTTGCCGAGATAAATATTGCCAACAAGGCCTCTTGTAACGGCGCGCTCGATGAATACTTCTTGCACGGCGCCTTGCCGCACCAGGGCGACTCGTGTCTCGTGCGAACAGGCATGAATCAGGAGTTCTTCAAGCATCGTCTAGCGCAGTCCCAAAACCTTGGCCGTGAGATACAAGGGCAGACCCATGATCCCACTTTGCGTCCCTTCGATTCGTCTTACAAAGCTTCCCGCCTGTCCCTGAATGCCATAAGCACCTGCTTTATCCATCGGGTCGCCGCTTGCGACGTAGGCACGAATCTCATGGTCACGAAGACGAGCGAACCACACCTTGGCGACTTCAGTGCGCATAAAAATACGCTCTGAAGTTTTTACACAAGCCACCGAAGTAATCACGCGATGCCGTCGTCCGGATAAATCTTGTAGCATGTTGATGGCTTCTTCGGCGTCTTTGGGCTTTCCGAGAATCCGACCACCGATGGCAACCGTGGTGTCAGCAACTAGGATAGGCCGTTTCGGCAGAGAC
>VGHV01000182.1 GCA_016868095.1 Betaproteobacteria bacterium | reverse complement strand
CACGTTTTGCGGCACGTTTTCCAAGCTTTCAGATCCATCCCGAAACCATGACACTCATGCGTGAGATGGTTCAAGTTGGCGAAACCGACCACTGGACCGCTGAGCGTGTCTGGCGCGAACTCGATCAAGGCATGGCTGAAATCAAACCCTCGGCGCTTTGGCGCTGTCTGGCCGATTGCAAGCTCAAACCCTTTGACCGCTTGAGTGAGGATGAGGAGCCAATGCTTGCTCAACTCGATCTTGCAGCCGCTGATGGGGCAAAGCGAGGACTCACTTGGGGAATTCTTTGTGCGCTTACCTATGAGCAATTTCGTGAGCCGGTTTTGGCGAGCTTGAAAATGCCACGTGAGACGCAAGCGCTTTGCCATCAAGTGCGCAAACATCAAAGCAGCTTGCTGGACATCCTTTTCGACGATCCATACACGCCTGATCAGCATGGTGACTCGATGGCAGGCTTGCAGCCACTTTCCGATGAAGTCCGTGCTGCACAAGCTCAATCAATAGCTGGGTTTTTTGAATCGATTGACCTGATGCGAAGGCCCCAGCAACTGCATGACTTGCTTGCCGTGATCCGCTGGCACCCTGCGGTGCAATCCCAAGCGAGCCTCAGAAGCAAGCGCGCGATCGAGGCGCTTAAAGTACTCGCTGAGGATTATCGTCATGCCGAGCTCAACTTAAGCGAATCGCAACGCAGGCTTAAGGGTCCTGCCCTGGGCGAGGCTATAAGGCTTGTACGAGCGCTCGAACTATCGAAGGCGCTACGAACACGTTATCCTCGGGGCCTTCACAACCCACGCCCATGAGGCCCCTTCCATGACACTTGAACAACTAAAGGCGAGTCTTCGCATCCCAGTCATTGCTGCCCCGCTTTTTATTGTTTCTAACCCAGATTTAGTCATCGCCCAGTGCAAGGCCGGTATAGTCGGCTCGTTTCCTGCGCTCAATGCCAGACCGATCGAAGTACTCGAGCAATGGCTGATCCGCATCCACGATGAACTCGACGCATGGAATCAGGCTAATCCAGATCGGCCTGCAGCGCCCTTCGCCGTCAATCAAATCGTTCACAAATCAAACGACCGTTTAGAGCAGGACGTCGCACTATGCGTTAAACACAAAGTTCCCTTGGTGATTACGTCGCTCGGAGCAAGACCCGAACTCAATGAGGCCATCCACAGCTATGGCGGCATGGTCTTGCATGATGTGATCGATCAGTTTTTCGCCCATAAAGCGATCGAGAAAGGGGCTGATGGCTTAATCCTGGTTGCCTCGGGCGCAGGGGGACATGCAGGCAGACAATCCCCTTTTGCACTCGTCTCAGAAACCCGCCGCTGGTTCAAAGGGCCGATCGCCTTATCGGGCTCGATTGCGACCGGGGCTGGCGTTTTGGCATCCCAAGCCATGGGCGCAGACTTTGCCTACATCGGATCAGCTTTTATCGCGACCGACGAAGCCAACGCCAAAGATAGCTATAAGCAGGCCATCGTTGAAGGCTCAGCCAAAGACATTGTTTACACCAATTTATTTACCGGGGTACACGGCAATTACCTTCGCCGCTCTATCGAACAAGCAGGTCTTGACCCCGACCAACTGCCAGAGAGCGATCCCAGCAAAATGAACTTCAATTCGGGCGGTAATATGGATAAAAAGGCCTGGAAAGATATTTGGGGTTGCGGACAAGGCATCGGTGCCGTCGACGCGGTACAAAGCGCAGGAGCGCTGGTTGATCGTATTGCTGATGAGTACCATGCAGCGCGCGCAGCCCTCATCGCGGCGTCCTAAGCTAGAGCCAGCCGTTGTGCTGGGCTCAAGCGCGCCGTTGTGCTGAGCTAGAGCCAGCGCGCAATAAGACCGACGAGCAGTGATAAGAGCAACGTGGAGCCAAGGGGCAACCATAGGCTTCGCTTGCCAAACTTTAGCTCGAAATCGCCTGGCAGCCGACCCCATCCGAGTCGACGCAATAAGGGCTGCAGACCACTGAAAAGGATCAGTGCAAGCACGGTAACCAGCAACCACCTCAACATGCTTGAAGGCCGAGCCGACCGCTCCGATCGCCTTGGCGAAAACCGATGAGATCCAGGTTTTCGAGGCCGCGACTCAAGGCCATGAATTTGAATAGTTCGCCCATTTCGGCCTCAGAGAGCAGCTTTTGCACGCCGGCTAGTTGCGACATTGCTTGGACTGAGTTTAAGTTGCCTTGCGATTGAGCCCATGAACTTGCGATATCAAGCAATCCCATATTCATCAAGAACCTTGCTTGCGCACAATACCCTGATAAGTTCATGCCCTCTTCCAGGGCAACACGGGCCATTGACGTGAAGTCGACATGCACACTCACATCCTGTTCGCCGGGGTGGGCCAAAACCTCAGTTCCCGCGCGATGTTGGCGATGGGTCATGAGGGTGCCTTCTTCGCGTTGGGGCAGGTAGTACTCATGCGCGGGAAAACCATAATCGATCAGCAGTAAAAGCCCTTGTTCGAGCACGCCAGCAAGGCTGCGGATCCAGGCTTGCGCTTGTTCGTGCCATTCGATGATCATCCCATCAGGCCAGTCCTCCTGCCATTGCTGTTGACAGGCATGCTTAAGCGCTTCGAGGCGGATAGCCCATGAGGGATCGCATAAGCGGTCAACAAATTGCCATGGCGGCGAATCATCACGCGCTTGCCCTGACGCCTTTAGGCCGAGCCCTCGTTCAAACCACTGTACTTGCGCCTGCGGCTCACATCGATGGACAAAAAGACGCACAGGCATGGCGTCGAGAACCTCATGGGCAAGCATGACGCCTCGAAACCCGGGATCTGGAAGACGCTCGAGCCAACTGACCTGCGCAAAGGCATCAGCTGACGCTTGTCCTATGCGGTCTTGTTGTTGCTTTTTTAAACCCGCTGATAACTCGATAATCTGGTATCCGATCGGCCGCTTTATTTGCTCAGCATAGTTGAGGATTTGCGCAGCAAGCCTGCCGTCTCCCGCCCCAAATTCAAGCACTTGATCGCTACCAATCGTATCGAGCACCTGGATGATCTGGCGGGCTAGACAATCGCCATACCAGGGGCTGATCGCTGGTGCTGTCACAAAATCACCCTGTGCACCGAAGGGCGAGCGATGGCCACTGTAATAGCCATGGCCAGGGGCATAAAGTGCCATGCCCATGAATCGATCAAAGCCAAGCCAACCCGATGCCTTTTGGATCTCGAGACGGATCAGATCGGACAAGCTTTGATGGCTAGACATACTCATGGTTGCGCAGGTTACACTGCGCGGCCAACGCTCCAAATCCAAGCCCGACTGCGCAAGATGCAAGCCTCAGCAAGTTCGCCCCTTAGTCCCGCCCAAAGCACAGCCGTGGCAAGGCCTGAGCCAGGCCATGACAACAACGCCCAAGGACAGTCATTGCCTGAATCACAGCACGCACAACGGGGCAACAATACGCCTGTGGCCTTAGTCACTGGTGCCGGCAAACGGATTGGCCAGGCCATTGCCCTTGGACTCGCGAAGGCGCAATGGGATGTGGTAGTGCACTATCAGCATTCGCATGAGGACGCGCAAAAGACTGCTGATCAGGTTCGTGCCCTGGGTCAGCGCGCCTGGACGATTGCTGCCGATTTGTCTGATCCGACTCAGGTCGGTGGGCTTTTTAAACAAGCACTCGAGCAAGCGCAAGGCCTAGATGCAGTGATTAACAACGCCTCGCGGTTTGCCTGGGACGGGCCCAAGGATGTTAACGCTGACGGTTTACTTGCGCACTGGATGCCTAATCTTGTTGCGCCGGTCTTGTTGACTCAGGCCCTGTTTGCCTATTGCAGCGCGGCTAAGCCCTCTAAGCAAGGGGTTGTGATCAATTTGCTCGATCAGAAATTGCATAACCCCAATCCCGATTTTTTTTCCTACACCCTCAGCAAAGCAGCGCTGTGGCAGGCCACCGACCTCATGGCACGCGACTTTGCCCCTTATTTGCGCGTGCTTGCGGTCTCACCCGGGATCACCATGCTCTCGGGCGATCAAAGCGATGCAGGCTTTGCCCAGGCCCACCAACAAACCCCCTTGGGACGATCCTCAGAGCCTAGCGATATCGTGCAGGCCATCGTCTATTTGCTTCACGCCAGAGCCATCACAGGCGTGAATTTATTGGTCGATGGTGGACAACACTTGCAAGCCAGCGCGCGCGATGTGATGTTTACGACCAGCGATCGTCTCGAATCGGAATCAAGTTCATGACTTCTTTGCTCTTACATCCCCAATTAAGCGATTGTCGGCGAATCTTCATCGAAGACCTCGAAGTCCAAGCTTCGATCGGTTTTCATGAGTTTGAGCGTCAGGCCCGCCAACGTGTTAAAATTACAGTAGCACTTTTTGTACCGATTCAAGCCTCGTATTCGAACCGCGACGATGTGCAAGACACTCTTGACTATGACAAATTGCGCGAAGGTATCGCATCACTTGCAGCATCTCGCCACTTCAACCTGCAAGAAACCCTGATTGACGAAGTGCTCAGCTTTTGCCTCGAACTTAGTGCCGTTCGGGCAGCAACGGTTCGCACTGAAAAGCCTGATGTTTATCCGGATTGCAAAACCGTTGGTATCGAATCGATTCGCTTTGCCCAAGCATGATGAACGATAAGCTTGCCTACGAACGCAATAAATTGCATAAGCGTTTATTGCGTCTAACCGGCCAGGCGATCGGCGACTTTCAGATGATTGAAGACGGCGATAAAGTGATGGTATGCCTATCCGGTGGTAAAGATAGCTACGCCCTGCTCGATTTACTGTTGACCTTGCGTGAACGCTCCCCTGTCGATTTTGAATTGATCGCCGTCAATCTCGATCAAAAGCAGCCGGGCTTTCCAGCCGATGTACTGCCGAATTACTTGCGCAGCCTTGCTGTGCCCTTTCATATCGAAACCCAAGACACTTACAGCATTGTGACCCGGGTGATTCCCCAGGGTAAGCCCATGTGTTCGCTTTGTTCAAGGCTACGACGCGGTATTTTGTATCGGGTCGCAGACGAACTCGGTGCGAGCAAAATCGCCCTCGGCCACCACCGTGACGATATTTTGGAGACCTTTTTTCTCAACCTCTTTTATGGTGGCAAGCTCAAAGGAATGCCAGCCAAGTTGCGCGCTGACGACGGCAAGCACATCGTGATTCGGCCGCTTGCCTATGTGCGGGAGCGCGACTTGGAAGCTTATGCCGCGTGGCGCGCCTTTCCGATCATCCCTTGTGATTTATGTGGCTCCCAGGACAATCTCAAGCGACAAGAGGTCAAACAGCTGATGCGCACTTGGGAAAAGCAGTTTCCCGGTCGAGTTGATCATGTGTTTTCAGCCCTCGGCAGACTGGTTCCTTCGCACTTGATGGATCGGGATGCTTTTGATTTTCAATCCCTTGCCGTTGATGATTTGGCGCTCGAGGGCGACATCGCTTTTGATCCGCCCGCGATTGAAGAGGTCGTTCTGAATTTCATGCCCCATCGATGAATAAACGA
>VGHV01000181.1 GCA_016868095.1 Betaproteobacteria bacterium | reverse complement strand
ACAAACACAAGCACCCATCAACCCCACCCCCAACAACGCAATGGCACAACAAAGTCTTGGATTGGCAGATGAGCGTGTTGCTCATTACCCTCAGCAGCGTCAGCAGAGTGCCATCTTGCCTATTCGACTACGCTAACTGCTGGGTTTGCTTGTGTGAATGACGCACATAGTAAAAATACATTCCGCGTTAAAAGTGCGAAAACCAGCCGTTTTACGGCAGTATTTGGCAGAATAAGTGGCAGTCTTATAAAATATTGGCAACGGTGATGACAGGCATAGCAAAAATACTTGCTGCTGCTAACAAATTCGCACACCTAATCGCACGCCTAAAAGTTCAGGTAAAACAGATACTTGAAAGCATTGCTATCGTTTTCGACGCAGACTTACATGTAACACCCCCTTATGCGAGGCCCCGCGCTTCGCAACGCCGGTTTGCCGCTCTGACCAACAGGTCCGGGCGCCCTCCAGCGGCAAAAGGCCTGGTCAAAAGCCAGGCCTTTTGTTTTTGCTTCATACCAAGCCCTGGCTCAACGATGGAAACCGGTACTATCGTGTCTTCTTGTTAGCGCAGAGGATCTTGGTTCGATGGCAAGTGTAGAGATCAAACGAGTCGTCAAGGACTTTGGTCCGACCAAGGTATTGCGTGGCGTCGATGTGAGGATCGAAGACGGCGCATTTTGCGTCTTGGTCGGGCCCTCGGGCTGTGGCAAATCAACCTTGTTGAGACTGATCGCAGGTCTCGAAGAAATCAGCTCAGGCGAAATTCTGATCGGCGACCGCGTGGTCAACAGCGTTCCGCCCAAGGATCGAGATATCGCGATGGTGTTTCAAAACTACGCGCTCTATCCGCACATGACGGTTGCGCAGAACATGGGGTTTTCACTCAAGCTTGCTGGGCAAAGCAAAGCGGAAATGGCCTCACGTGTGAAAGAAGCCGCCCAGATCTTGGGATTGGATGCCTTGCTCGAACGCTATCCGAGGCAACTCTCAGGAGGCCAAAGACAACGGGTGGCGATGGGCCGGGCCATTGTCCGCAATCCACAAGTTTTCCTTTTTGATGAACCGCTCTCAAATCTCGACGCCAAGCTAAGGGTTCAGATGAGAGCGGAAATCAAAGAACTACACCTAAGACTGAAAACCACAGCAATCTATGTCACCCACGATCAAATTGAGGCTATGACCATGGCTGATCAGATCGTGGTCATGCATGATGGGGTGATCGAGCAGATCGGTGCACCACTTGACCTCTATGACCGCCCAGCTAATCCCTTTGTTGCAAGTTTTATCGGTTCGCCAGCGATGAATCTGCTTGAGGCTGAGATCCAAAACAATCGCGCCATCGTCTTCAAAGGACAGACTCAATGGGCAGCGCCTGCGATGCACGCGACTAACTCCCCTGGAACCAAAGTGATTCGACTTGGGATACGTCCTGAGCATTTACAACTTTGCTCGCCTGATCAATCGCAGGCACTGCGCGGCAGGATTGCAGTGATTGAACCCACAGGCGCAGACACCCTCGTACACATGAAGTCTGACGCAGGCGACCTGGTGGCTATATTTCGCGAGCGTCATGCTTTTGCCGTGGGCGAAACCATTGGCCTTCGTGCTGACCCAGCTTTGTTGCACGTCTTTGATGCTAGCAACGGCATGCGCCTCAACGCGGACATGCACCATGGATCGTGACAGGCTGCCGTTAGCCACTGGTTTTGTGGCCAAACTACGCAAGGCTTGGGCGATGAGTGACTCCATGCTGTGCGTCGGTATCGACCCAGACCCTTCGCGATTTCCCTCGCCGCTCCAGGGCAGGTCGGATGCGCTTTTTGCGTTTTGTACCTCAATTGCCGACGCCACTGCCCCATTTGCCTGCGCGTTTAAGCCACAAATTGCTTACTTTGCTAGCCTTGGCGCTGAAGACTGCCTTGAAGCATTCATGGACTATTTGCGCCAAAAGCATCCGGGCATTCCAACAATTCTCGATGCCAAACGTGGCGATATCGGTAGTACCGCTGAGCACTATGCACGCGAGGCCTTTGAGCGATACAAGGCTGATGCGGTTACGGTCAGCCCCTATATGGGTACCGATTCCATCGCGCCCTACCTCACCTACAAGGACCGGGGGGTGATTGCGCTTTGCCGTACCTCAAACCCTGGAGGTGCTGATCTACAAGGGGTTCGAGTGCAAATTCCCGATACGGATTGGCAAGCGTTTCCCGCCTCAGTTCAGCCTGCCCTTCATAGGCAATTGCCACTTTATGAATGGGTAGCCCTCTTGGCAGCCCATCGTTGGAATCGCGACGGGCAAATGGCCTTGGTTGTGGGTGCCACCTACCCGCTCGAACTCGCGCGGGTACGCGAACTCGCCCCTGATCTTCCCCTGCTCGTTCCAGGCATAGGCGCCCAAGGAGGCGATGTTACCGCGGCCGTTAAAGCGGGTCGCGACGATCTGGGATGGGGCATGATGTTGAATGCTTCGCGCGCAATCCTTTACGCCAGCGACGGAGAGGATTACGCTGAGGCTGCAGCGCGTGTAGCAAAAGAAACCGCCGACTTGATACGGCAGGCAGCACGAGGGGAGACAAATCATGCGCATTCTATTAGTCGAGGACGACGAGATACTGGCTGATGGCTTAAGCCGCTCGCTACGACAAGCGGGCTACGCGGTTGATCATCTCGTATCGGGCCAGAGCGCCGACACGGCGCTTGGATTTGAATCCTTTGATTTACTGATCCTTGATCTTGGCTTGCCGGGACTCAGCGGGATTGAGGTCTTAAAACGACTCCGAGCAAGACAATCAGGTATCCCGGTCCTCATTCTCACTGCAACCGATTCGGTTGAACAACGCGTCAAAATGCTTGATGCGGGCGCTGACGACTTCATGGCCAAACCCTTTGCACTTAGCGAACTCGAGGCACGGGTTAGAGCATTGGTGCGTCGGGGGATGGGTAAAGCATCATCACAAATACAGCACGGCTCGCTGACCTACGACCAGTCAGCCCGCACTGCTTTTCACCAAAATCAAACCCTAGAGCTATCTGCTCGTGGGGTAGCGCTCTTGGAAGTGCTGCTCACAAGGGTTGGGCGGCTTGTGAGCAAAGAGCATATCGTGCAACACCTTTGCGAGTGGGGCCACGAAGTGAGCCATAACGCGGTTGAAGTCTACGTGCACCGATTGCGAAAGAAGCTTGATGGTTACGATGTCACCATCTCAACGGTACGCGGGCTCGGATATTGCCTTGAACGGCCTACCCAGACACACTGAGCAAAGCCAAAGTCTTGCTCGACGCGCTGCAGGCAGCGACCCAGGCGGCGACTCCAACCCGAAGCGGGCCGGCCTTTTTGCCGTCCTGCGTGCGCCCGAGCCCGAGCAGCGAACGATTTTTGGTGAAATCCTTGACTGGATGTTCGCGCCCTTACTCTTGCTCTGGCCCTTGAGCGTCGTATTGACCTTTTCAATGGCCCGCTCGATTGCAGACCATCCCTTTGACCGCGCTCTTGAGGAAAAATCGCTGCTGATTGCACAAAGAGTTCGCGCCCAAGAATATGTTCCCGGAGGCTTTCCACCGATCATCCCTTCGAGCAGCCAAGGTAGCGGCACCCAGGGGGGGACCACTTATCGTTATCAAATCCGATTACCCGATGGCGGCTACATCGCAGGTGACCCTGATGTGCCCAGCCATGATCCTGATTTCTTACCAGATCCTGAGGCTGTCTCTATTCGTTATGCACGCTATCACGGTGAAGAAGTCCGCGTGAGTGCTGTCCATTTACTTGCGCTCAATACCGAGCAACAATCACTAATTGTTCAAATTGCTGAAACGACAGAATCGCGTGAGGCGCTTGCCAACGAAATCATTAGAGGCCTGATTTTTCCCCAATTCATCGTGCTTCCGCTAGCGATTGTTTTGGTATGGTTTGGCCTTACTCAGGCACTAAAACCACTGGGGCGATTGCAGCAGCGTATACAGGACAGGCGCCCCGATGATTTATCACCGCTACAAGTAAGAGGTACACCCGAAGAGCTAGCGCCCTTGCTGAGTTCCTTCAACGATTTGCTTGATCGGATGGGGCAGTTGATGCGCCTGCAGCGACGCTTTATCGCCGACGCAGCCCACCAAATGAAAACACCACTCGCCGGTATTCGAACGCAGGCCGAACTCGCCTTGAGGAGCAACGATCCTGATGAAATTCGACAAAGTCTGAGCCAATTGATACGAAGTTCAGAACGAGCGGCGCACGTCTTGAATCAATTGCTATCACTTGCTCGAACCGAGAGTTTCGACCAGGCGTAATATCGCACGGTACCGACCGTATTCGCACAGCAACTTCGTGAATGGGCTCAGGACTGGGCCGATCAAGCGCTTGCTGCAGGCCACGATTTTGGACTTGAAGTGGACCCTGAAGTCGAAGGGCTCAAGGTATGGATCCATCCTGTCATGGTGTCTGAAATGCTCAATAATTTGGTCGACAATGCATTACGATATTGTTCTAAGTACGGTATTGTGACCGTGCGGCTTGGGATGAGCGATGCAAAATTGCTGCTCGAGGTCGAGGACAATGGACCAGGTATACCTGAGGCAGAGCAGGCGCTCGTGTTTGAACGCTTTTATCGCGTACTCGGTCACCAAGCCAGTGGCAGTGGCCTCGGTTTGGCCATCGTTCGAGAAATCGCCAAGCAACACCGGCTTGAATTAAGCCTCCAAAGCCCAGTTGCTGCAAACGGCAAGGCAGGTGGTTGTCGATTCATGGTTTGGTTTCCGCTATCACATTCAGAGTGAACTTTTGCATGCACGACCTTATTTGCCCTCATTGTTCCAAGGCCTTCAAGATTGATGAATCGGGCTATGCCGACATCATGAAGCAGATACGAGACCGCGAGTTCGACGCAGAGCTCGACAAACGCCTCGCCTTAGCCGAGCAAGATAAGCGCACAGCGATTGAATTGGTCAAGGCTCAACTGAGTCAGGCGCTCACACGCGAAGCTGTGCAAAAGGATCAGCTGATTGAGCGTTTAAAAGCACAGATCGGATCGCATGACCTTAGCCAAAAACTTGCGATCAACGAAGCGATTCAGTCTGTGGCAAGCGAGCGCGATCGTCTTGCGGTCAAACTCGAACAGAGCAAGGTTGAAAAGCAGCTCGCCGAAGCCGCCTTGAAGGACAAGTATGAAACGCAGCTCAAAGACCGCGATGAGGCTATCGAGCGTCTTCGCGACATGAAGGCAAGACTGTCGAGCAAAATGCTCGGCGAGACCCTTGAACAACATTGCGAGAATGAATTCAATCGACTACGTGCAAGCGCATTTCCAAACGCTTATTTTGAGAAAGACAACGATGCACGCGGCGGAAGCAAGGGTGACTATGTTTTTCGAGAGCTTGACCCAGATGACTTGGAGATCGTCTCGATCATGTTTGAGATGAAAAACGAAAGCGACCGCAGCGCTTCAAAAAATAGAAATGAAGATTTTTTCAAAGAACTTGACAAAGATAGA
>VGHV01000180.1 GCA_016868095.1 Betaproteobacteria bacterium | reverse complement strand
AAATAAGCCGCAGCTGCTGCCATCAATCCGATAGTCGAGAGGAGTTTCACAAGTTCACCGACGAAGAACACAGTCGGGTAAGACTCGGGAGATCTCCCTCGAAACGCCGACAAGCGTAAGGCAAACATCAGGTTAGGCAACACGATGCAAGTGCCACCAATGAAGGCACTGATACATACTTCCCAACGCTGCGTGGCCAAACACCCGAGGGCTAATACAAGCACCGCAAGTAATTGATGAACAATGGCCCGAAACATGACGTCTGTCTTCTATTGCCACTGTTAACCACAACAGTTACGAAGTGTAGGGGCATCATGCTGACAGGTCAACCATGCGAAAGTCTTAGATGCCTCGTTCACAGTTGTCGACGCTCGGTACATCAAAAATAGAGATACTCGGTACAAATTGAGGCGACCCTGGCGAGCTAAAGCAGTGACAGCCCAAGTCGTTGGAGTAGGCCTTCAAAATGTTCAGCATCCGAAAATTCGATCTGCAAGTTCCCACGTCCACGGCTGCTTAGCTTGATCTGAACCCTTGTTGCAAGCGCATCCGAGAGTTGTTCTTCGAGCCGCTGGTGGTCTCTTGAGCTAGACCCGGCAAGCGCAGCGGCGCTTTGCGGTTGTTGTGCCTCGTCGCGCAAGGTCTTTGAAACAAGGCGCTCGCATTCGCGCACCGAGAGTCGCTTTTGCACGACTTCGTTTGCGAGTTGAATTTGACTCGCACGATCAAGCGCAAGTAACGCTCTAGCGTGGCCCATATCGAGGTCAGCAGCAAGCAACATGGTTTGAACTGGCTCAGCGAGTTGTAGTAGCCGCAGCAGGTTGGAAGTTGCCGAACGTGAGCGTCCAACCGCTTTTGCAAGCTGTTCGTGGCTCAGCCCAAATTCGTCAATCAGCCGCTTGAGTGCTTGCGCTTCCTCAAGGGGGTTGAGATCTTCACGTTGAATATTTTCAATCAATGCAAGCGAAAGCGCCTGCTCGTCGGGAACCTCTTTGACGATCACCGGCACCGTTTCCAGTCCTGCCAGTCTTGCAGCCCGGTAGCGACGCTCCCCTGCGATGATTTCAAAGCGAGCTCTCGATTCATCATGGTTTGCACTGGGCAGGGATCGCACCAAGATAGGCTGCATGATCCCGTGTTGTAGGATCGAATCGGCGAGCTCTTGCAAGGCCTGCTCATCCATTCGAGTGCGGGGTTGATAGCGACCCGGCTGTAATTTATTAAGGGCAAGTTGCCTAAGTTCACTTTCCAGTGGCACAACCGGATCTGTCCCGAGCAACACATCTAAGCCTCGTCCAAGTCCTTTTGGGCGCTGTTTATTTGTCAGCAAGTTTTACTCCTTTTGTACAAATCTTTGTACAAATCTTTATTCAAATTTTTGTACAAATCTTTTATCCCTTAGCAAGTCTAGCCAGAAACTCTGCGCCAAAGCTTGCATAGGCTTTGGCTCCCCTTGAACTTGGATCAAACACGAGGCCTGGCATGCCATGACTCGGTGCTTCAGCCAGGCGCACATTACGTGGAATCACAGTCTCGAAAACCTTTTCAGCAAAATGCTCGGCTAATTGATCAGAGACTTGTTGTGCCAACGTAATCCTTGCATCGAACATCACCCTGAGCAGGCCCAACATGTTTAAGTCTGGATTAAAGTTAGTTTGAACTTTGCGAATGGTGTTCACCAGATCCGACAAGCCCTCAAGTGCGTAGTACTCGCATTGCATGGGAATGATGACTCCGTTTGCCGCGCAAAGCCCGTTAAGCGTGAGCATCGACAACGACGGGGGAGAATCAATCAAAATGACTTCATCATGGCAATCCGCCATGGACGCGATTGCATGCTTGAGCCTTTGTTCGCGGTCGCTCAAATCGACAAGTTCGAGTTCTGCTGCCGCCAGGTCACGATTGGCAGGCAGCAGGTCAAAGCCAAACTCCGTGCTAAGCCGGACCGCGTGGGGAGGCTCAAGGCCTAGTAGCATTTGATAGACCGAGCGACTAAGGTTGCGTTTATCGATGCCACATCCCATGGTGGCGTTTCCTTGGGGGTCCAAATCAATGAGCAAAACCCGTTTGCCCGCGCGCGCGAGCGCAGCAGCCGTATTGACAGCGGTGGTGGTTTTTCCGACACCGCCTTTTTGATTTACAACCACAAAAATCCATGCTTTCATCGCGCAAACGCCTTGCTTAGTTCGACACCGGCAATGGCCGTAACGAGGCTTGCTTCAATGCTGGAGGCCGGATAATGACAGCGCAGCGTTGGGCGTCCAAGCCAGGGACTTCAAAGCGAACTGTTTCAAGCTGCCAGTTCGGACGTGCACCAAGAAAGGTTTCGATTTCGTGATGAGGGACCTGTCCTTTCATCGCGCAATAAAAGCCCATGGGATGGCATAAATGTTGGGTACTTGCAACAAACTCGTCCAAGCTCGCATAGGCCCTGCTCACAATCATGTCAAAGCCTTGGATCTGACCTAAGCCGTGCGAATCCTCGCCGAACCTAAGCTGTTCGAGCCTCGCGTGTATTGGCTTCACCCCCTTCAAACCCATCATCGCCGAAGCTTGCCGCACAAAGCGTACTTTCTTTTCAACCGCATCGACGGCAACAATATTCCAAGTTGGCTCCGTCAATGCCAAAAGCAAAGCAGGCAGTCCCGCACCGGTACCGGCATCCAGCACATTAGCTTGACCTGTTTTTGTGTTTTGCAGCGCCAAGCGAGCACGCACGAGCGGCAGGATCGCTAAACAGTCCAAAATATGGTGCGTCCAGATACGCTCTTCATCACGGATTGCCGTGAGATTGATCCGCTGATTCCAATGCATCAATAGCTTGATATATTGTTCTAAAAGATAGATTTGGGAGCGAAGTTCAGGTAAGCCGATAGACCCAAGCGCTTCATATGCTCGATGCTTCTCGAGTTTGGCACCAACTTGGGGTGTACTTTGCGTGCTTGGCAACATTTGAAGCAAGGATCCGTGTCGATCAAAGTCTAATCGTGAATGATCGAAGTTTGTCGATCAGGCGGCTCGCGTTGAGCGCTCAGTGAGCTGCGATGAACTTGCCACCGGTTTCGATTGGCGGATGCGTTTTAAATGAATCATCAACAATGAGATCGCTGCTGGCGTGACACCAGAGATTCGAGAGGCCTGTCCGAGTGTTGCCGGGCGAGTCGCGGAGAGTTTTTGTCTAACCTCCGCCGACAAGCCAGCTACCTGCCCATAATCGATTGTGCTGGGTATCTCTGTACTTTCCTGTGCAAGTTGCCGCTCCACCTCCAACTGCTGACGAGCAATATAACCTTCATATTTAACCTGTATCTCGATTTGCTCGGCTACGTCCTGTTCGGTCTTTCCCTCAATCAAGCCGATCGCCTCTAATTCTGCCCGCATGCCTGTGTAACGAACTTGTGGTCGCTTTAGCCAGTCAAGTGCTCGTTGGTCTCGTTCTGGTAACTCCCCTTCGGGTCTGATTCGTTGCAACGCTTCGAGTGTCTTTGGATTGAACCTGATGGCAGCGAGGCAAGCTAGCTCTTTTTCGATGGCCTCTCGCTTGCGAGAAAACGCGGTCCACCGCTCCGCTGAGATCAATCCCATGCCGTGAGCCAACTCGGTTAACCTAAGATCAGCATTGTCTTCTCGAAGCGACAAGCGAAACTCAGCCCGACTGGTGAACATACGATAGGGCTCACTCACGCCGCGCGTCGTGAGATCGTCCACCAGAACCCCCAAATAGGCCTGATCACGCCTTGGCCACCAGGGCGGAAGCGCCCGAACGTTTCGCGCCGCATTGACGCCAGCGAGCAGGCCCTGGGCAGCAGCCTCTTCATAGCCCGTGGTGCCATTGACCTGTCCGGCAAGAAAAAGACCAGCAATTGCTTTAGATTCAAGCCAAGGCTGTAGTTCACGTGGGTCGTAATAATCGTACTCGATAGCATACCCGGGGCGCAGAATGTGGGCCTGCTCCAAGCCAGAGATTGATCGTACCAAGGCAAGTTGAACATCAAAAGGGAGACTGGTGGAGATGCCGTTCGGGTAAATTTCCGTCGTGTTCAAGCCCTCTGGTTCAAGAAAAACCTGATGGGAAAGCTTATCGGCAAATCGGTGAACCTTGTCCTCAACCGATGGGCAATAACGAGGACCAACACCCTCGATGACACCAGTGAACATTGGAGAGCGGTCAAGACCTCCGCGAATGATGGCATGAGTTTTTTCATTCGTATGGGTAATCCAGCAAGGTCTTTGAGCGGGGTGTTGATCTGCGCGCCCGAGAAAGGAAAAGACGGGAATCGGCGCTGCGTCGCCATCTTGGCGTTCGCAACGGGCGAAATCGATACTGCGCGCATCAAGGCGCGGAGGGGTTCCAGTTTTCAATCGGCCTCGAGGCAGCTTCATCGCCGCGAGCCTTTGCGCCAGGTGAAGCGCTGGCGGATCACCGGCACGACCCGCGGCGTGCTGCTCCAATCCAATGTGGATACGGCCGTTTAAAAAGGTGCCGGCGGTTATAACAACTGTTTTGCCATGAAAGCGGATGCCACTTTGGGTCAACACACCGCAGGCGCGTACACCCTCTGTTGATTCTTGCAGCATGATGTCATCAACGGCCTGCTGAAAGAGCCACAAATTCTTCTGGCGCTCAAGACGTTGGCGAATGGCGTTACGGTAAAGAACCCTATCGGCCTGCGCGCGAGTCGCTCGAACGGCCGGTCCCTTGCTCGAATTTAAAATGCGAAACTGAATGCCTGCCTCATCGGTTGCTTCGGCCATCAAGCCGCCCAATGCGTCGATCTCCCGAACAAGATGGCCTTTACCAATGCCGCCTATAGAGGGATTACAAGACATCTGACCCAACGACTCAAGTTGATGGGTTAGCAAAAGCGTTTTCGCGCCCATACGCGCACTTGCACTTGCGGCCTCGGTTCCTGCGTGTCCACCACCGACGACAATCACGTCAAAGTGCTCGGGATAATCCATAAAACTCCTTTGGAACTTAGGAAGAAGGCTGGCAATGTCCTGAGGCTTGGACTGTAGACCGCAGGTAATTACAAGCGCGTAGGGTTGCCTAGGGTCGCAAGTCTAACCTGCTGCGCTTATAGTTGGTTAGCTATGTTGATTGCTAAATTGCGATAAGGCGAGAATTCACTGCAATCAGGTCGAACAATCGCTTAAATTAAAGGCCTGTCTTTGCTTCGTCGAGCGCCGGACGTAATGCTGTTCCACGTGGAACAGGTTCGAGCTTCCGACAAATTGCGCTATTGATCAAACACGATACACGCCAAGCCATTCACGACGCTTTTTTGTTCAGCAGATCTTATGTCACCACCGAGACGACCAAATCACAAGTGTTTCACGTGAAACAAATCACCGGCAAAGCTCACAGTCGGCTACTAAATCATCAAAGATCTCACCATGCGAGCGATGGCCAAGGAAGCGGTTAGCCCAGGCGATTCGATCCCAAGCAGTTGCACAAGGCCTGGAAAACCATGGCTCTCTGGCCCCTCGATACGAAAATCATGCGCAGACTCGCCT
>VGHV01000179.1 GCA_016868095.1 Betaproteobacteria bacterium | reverse complement strand
ACACCGGGTCGAACCTGCTTCTTTTTGGTGGGGTTTTCTTTTTGCAATGGGGATTTGGCGCGCTGATCGATGCGGCGGGACTGCTCGGCGCAAATACAGTGCAATCCTTCCAAATCGCCATGGCCTTGCTTATGGTGTTACAAGTGTTATCCCTTTTGCCTTTACGATCACAAGCGGCTAAATCCTAAGACCTGACCGGGGCGCACGAAAGCCTGTTGCTCGCCTTGTTCATAAAGTGCGTTATCAAGATTGTGAGCATATTGACTTGCCTCGATGAAATCGAGCACTGGTGCAACGCAGGCATCGACGCGCTCGGCAAGCGATGCCCATTGATCGCGTGTCTTGCCGGCAAAGGCTTGAGCCAAGGCCTCAGCACTTGCAGGCCAACTTGCCCGATCGTGCTGTTTGCCGGCATCGAGTTTGCCCTCAAGGCCGGTAAGCTTTAAGAGTTCGCGATAAAACTTAGCTTCGATTGCACCCACAGCAACATATTTATCATCGGCACAACGATACACACGATAAAACGGTGCTGCGCCATCAAGTAAATTATGCTCGCGTTGCAAATGCCAAATGCCCGCTGCAATCAGTCCGTAAAACATCGGTGTCAGGCCAACCGAGGCTGCCAGAATACTGGTGCTCACCACCATGCCTTTGCCGCTTTGGCTGCGCTGCAAGAGCGCACACAAAACGCCAAGCAATAAATGCATCGTGCCTCCGCCGAAATCACCAATCAAATTCAATGGCACAACCGGTGTTTGGGAGGGGCCGATGGCATGAAGAATACCTGCCACAGCCAGATAATTGATATCGTGGCCAGCACGATCGGCCCAGATCCCTTGTTGGCCCCAGCCTGAAAGCCTACCGATGACAAGTCTTGGGTGACGATCAAGAACGCTTTTTGGCTCAAGTCCTAAGCGTTCTAAAACCCCCGGTCTGAAGCCCTCGAGCAAGAGGTCAGCATCCTCAAGTAAGGCTTCAAGCGCATCAAGACCTTGGCGACTCTTTAAGTCTAAGGCATGGGCTGATTTGTTGCTGTTGAGCAAGTCAAAACGCGCTGCTACCCCAACGCCAAGTTGTGGATCGGAAGGAGGGCTTACCCGAATGACTTGGGCACCGAGTTGAGCCAAGATGTAGCCTGCAAAGGGTACCGGGCCGATTGCATGCAATTCGACGACCTTTAAGCCTTGCAAAGGCTTAATGGCTTGAAGTGGCGAGCAAGCGCCTTGATCAGTGCCGGGTTGCATTGCAGCGCTGCCGATGGGATGCTTGGGATTTGAAGACGACACGATGAATACTCCGAATCAAGATAATCGCGCGAATCAGCAACAAGTCGCGCAAAGCGATACTCAGACGTCAAGCATAACCACAGTTGGCAGCGAGGCCGAGGCCTCAAGCGGCAAGCCTGGTCCAAATCATTCATTTGGTGTCATTGGTTTAGGCGCCATGGGTTTTGGGGCCGCTTCGAGTCTTTTGCGTGCTGGCTTTTCAGTTTGGGGTTGCGATTTGCGCGATACGGCGCGTAAAGCCTTTAGCGATCTTGGCGGGCATAGCTGCTTACGGGCGGCGGAACTTGCCCATTGCGATGCAGTGATGGTGATGGTGGTCAATGCCGCTCAAACCGAGGCGGTGCTCTTTGAAGAACACGGTCTTTTAGGCCCCGATCCTCAGCAAAGCCGCATGCGAGCAGGCTCGGTCATCCTGGCTTGCGCAACCGTTGCGCCCGATGATGCGCGTGCCTTGGCCAACAGAGTGGCTCAGTACGGAGTCCTTATGCTCGATACCCCCGTCTCAGGGGGGCCAGCAAAGGCTGCACAGGCTTCGATGACTGTGATGGGCTCTGGGCCCAAGCAAGGCTTTGACAAGGTCAAGCCCTTGCTTGATGCGGTATCAGCCAGGTGCTATCAATTGAGCGAAGCGATCGGTGTTGGATCAACCGTGAAAATGGTCAATCAATTGCTCGCAGGGGTACATATCGCCGCTGCGGCCGAGGCCATGGCGCTCGGCATCCGGAGCGGTGCCAACCCAAATGCGCTTTATGAGGTAATAAGCAACAGCGCAGGCAACTCCTGGATGTTTGAAAATCGCGTTCCACATATTTTGCAAGGCGATTACACGCCTTTGTCGGCGGTCAATATTTTTGTCAAAGACTTAGGTATCGTGCTCGATAGCGCGCGCAAATTGCCTTTTCCGCTGCCGCTTTCGGCAACCGCCCACCAAATGTATTTGGCAGCAAGCGCAGCAGGCCACGGGCTTGAGGACGATGCCGCAGTGATCCAGTTTTTTGCCAAACTCACGGGGATTGACTTGCCCGCCAAACAATCTGACCAAGGATGAGGGCTGCATGAGTGCTTCGCTTTCGCTGGCTTGCATCGCTGACGATTTCACCGGTGCGACCGATCTGGCCAATAATCTTGTGCGTGCCGGTTGGCGTACTTTGCAGCTTTTAGGCTTGCCCGAGGAAGGCAAAAGCTTTGTGAATGCAGCGGGCGAGCCGCTCGATGAGAAGCAACTTTTTGCCCAAACCGATGCGGTGGTTGTCGCCTTGAAATCTAGAACCATCGATCCGCTTCAAGCCCAAGCCATGTCCTTGCGAGCCTGGCAATGGCTGCAAGCCCGGGGCGCTAAGCGTTGCTACTTTAAAGTGTGTTCAACCTTTGATTCGACCGATAAGGGCAATATCGGGCCGGTTGCCGATGCCTTGATGGAGGCACTTAAAGCTGACTTTGCCTTGGTCTGCCCGGCCTTTCCCGCAGGAGGTCGCACCGTGTTTCGCGGCCACTTGTTTGTCGGTGACCAATTGCTTTCTGATTCGGGCATGAAGGACCACCCGCTCACGCCGATGACCGACAGCAACCTGGTTCGAGTCTTACAGCGACAGTCCAAGCATCGCATCGGTCTCATCGACTATCAAATAATTGCCCAAGGTCCAAAGGCCATCGCTCAGCGCATCGAGCAACTTAAGGCAGACGGCGTTCGCATGGCCATTGCTGATGCCACAAGTGATCAGGATTTGCATGTGCTTGGCAAGCTTGTCATGGAGCAAAGCTTGGTGGTTGCCGGTTCGGGCATTGCTATTGGTTTTGAAGCACCTGGCGCTATGGGCCAAAACCTCAGTGGAGAAAGCCCCAGTGGAGAAAGCCCCAGCGGAGAAAGCCTCAGTGGAGAGATCCCCGGTGGCCACAACCCCCATGGTCAAAGCACCCATGAATCGGTTGCCTTTTTACCCCGGCAAACCGGGCCAGGGCTGATTCTTTCAGGCTCATGTTCCTTAGCCAGCCAGGCACAAGTTAAGCATTTTTTACAACAGTCCAAAACATCAAACGATGTATCGCTTGCAATCGACCCCTTAAAGCTTGCCAGGGATGAGCAGGCAAAAGCCACCTGGATGCAAGATTATGTAGCTTGTCTTGCGCGCTTATTTGAGCAGACCTCCAAAGCACAAGCTATACATGCAAAGCCACGTCCTCCAAGGCTATTGGTTTATGCCACCGCGCAAGCCGAATCGGTCAAGCAGGTCCAAGATGCACTCGGTATCGACATAGCCAGTGCCTGGATTGAATCCTTGATGGCCGATCTCGCAAAAGAGGCCAAGCGTTTCGGGGTGAGACGTTTCGTGGTGGCGGGCGGTGAGACTTCAGGAGCGGTCGTTCAAGCACTTGATGTGAAGCTGCTCAAGATCGGCGCCCAAATTGATCCCGGTGTGCCATGGACCGAATCCCTGCAAGGATTCGCCCTGGCGCTCAAATCAGGCAATTTTGGCGCAGAGGACTTTTTCACCAAGGCCTTGGATTTGCTTGATGCGTGATGCCCTATGTCAACTTGGCGAAAGCCTGCATCGGCGCGGCTACACGCATGGTGCAACCGGAAACATCAGCATCCGACAAGGTGATGGCTTTTTAATGACGCCCACTGGCGTTCGCCTCGATAGCCTTGCGCCAGAGCGTTTATCAGCGCTTGACCCGAGCGGTCGGCATTGTGGTGGAGACCCGCCCACCAAAGAGGCCGCCTTGCATTTGGCCATGTATGCGAGCCGCCCGAAGGCCAAAGCGATTGTTCATCTGCACGGCAGTCAATCGGTTGCTTTATCGCTGCTTGCCGATATCGACCCTGAAGACGTATTGCCAGCCTATACAGCCTACTTTGTCATGCGAGTCGGGCGCCTTCGTCTGCTGCCTTATTTTGCGCCGGGCGATCTTTCGCTTGCCAAGGCCGTTGGCGAAGCCTCGCAACATGCTTATGCGCTTTTACTTGCCCACCACGGTCCGGTTGTGGCGGGTTCGAGCCTTGAGGCCGCAGCTGACACTGCCGAAGAGCTTGAGCAAACCGCTGCGATTCATTTGCGCTTGCATGGCAAGGCTTGTCGATGCCTGTCGGCAGCTCAACGTGAAGCGCTTTTGACCCGGTTTCCACAAAGCGTATAAGTCAATACGCTAAACCACGCCCTTTTTTTGCAAAGCACCGAGGACGATCATGCCCCAATTTGCCGCCAATTTGTCGATGCTTTATCCAGAGCTGCCTTTTTTAGAACGTTTCGGGGCAGCCGCTGCCGATGGTTTTAAGGCTGTCGAGTATTTGTTTCCTTATGATTTTTCACCAGAACAAATAAAGGCGGAACTTAAATCGCATGATTTAGAGAACGTTCTTTTTAATTTGCCACCAGGTCATTGGGACGCTGGTGAACGTGGCTTGGCTGCACTACCTGGCAGAGAGGCTGAGTTTCGCGATGCACTTGAGCTTGCCATCAGCTATGCAAAACATCTCGGCACCAAGCAAGTCCATGTTATGGCAGGCTTGCAAGTTACAAGCGCGAGTGCGCAGCAGCAAGCAATGCATCGATCAGCGATGCGTTATTGTTATGTGAACAATTTGCGTTATGCCGCCAAGCGCCTAGCAAGTGAGGGCCTGCGAGGCTTAATCGAGCCGATCAATCCCCGCGACATACCAGGCTATTTTTTAAATCGACAAGATGATGCGATTGAAATCTTGGATGAAGTTGGCAGTGATGCACTCGCTTTGCAACTTGATTTGTATCATTGTCAAATTGTTCACGGCGATCTTGCCAAAAACATCGAGCGCTTGCTTGCGCGTGCAGCCCACATCCAAATAGCCTCGGTACCCCAGCGCAATGAGCCCGATAGCGGCGAAATCAACTATCGCTTTTTGTTTGATTTGATCGATCGCTTGGGTTATCAAGCTTGGATCGGTTGTGAGTACCGACCTGCAGATCCGAGCCCTGGCGGTACAAGCAAAGGGCTTGCATGGATGAGGGCGCTTTAATGTTTCACCGCGCGTCTTGATTTTGTGATGGGACTTCGCGTGATTAAGTTGAGCGATCAAAACTTGGCAGCCTTCGTAATTGGCTCGCCAAGGCAAGACAGCGCTCATCAATACTCGCTATGCCCAACATATCGGCAATGCTTTGCGCAACCCGAATGACAGCATGTAAGGCGCGCTGAGAAAAGCCTAAGCTCGCAAGCTTTTTCAGTAAAGGGTCGGTTTGTGGATCCACCCCTGTGATCG
>VGHV01000178.1 GCA_016868095.1 Betaproteobacteria bacterium | reverse complement strand
TTGCTATGGTTCTTGCGCTTGCGACAGCCGGTCTTTTCAGTGCCGACGCCGAAGCGAGCAAACGTCTAGGATCAGGTGGCTCCTCGGGCAAGCAATCCTCGATTGCCACTCAAAAGCAGGCTACGCCGCCTCAAGCTTCACCCTCTCAGGCTGCTGCCCCTGCAGCCGCCGGCGCCCAAGCGGCAGCCCAGTCGCAACGTAGCAAATGGCTTGGCCCGATCGCCGGTCTGGCAGCGGGCTTGGGTCTTGCAGCGCTTGCTTCCCACTTTGGCTTTGGTGAAGAGCTTGCAAACTTCATGATGATCGCGCTCTTGGTGATGGCAGTTTTATTCATTATTCGCATGGTGATGGCAAGACGTCAGGCGGCCAACCAAGCTTCATCAGCCTCAGCACAACCTGCTTGGGCAGCCGCGGGCGCTGGGTCGGGCTCGCAGCAGGGCTATGGTCAGGCGCAGCAAAATAACAGCTTATTCAGTCAGCAAAACGCTGCGCAACAGCCTGCTCAAGCCGGTGGTCTGTTCAGTTCAATGAATCAGCCGGCGGCTGCTGCGCCTGCTGTTTCTCAGCCCTGGGGCGTTCCAGCCGATTTTGATGTGGCGGGTTTTGTTGAAAACGCCAAGCATCACTTCCGTCGACTTCAGGCAGCTAATGACTCTGGGAATCTTGAGGATTTGCGCGAGTTCACCTCAGCCCAGTTGTTTGAAGAGTTTGCGGCAGAGATTCGTACACGCCAGGGCGAGAACTACACCGAAGTCGTGCGACTTGATGCTGAGTTGCTTGGCATCGAAACACAAGATGGCGAGTATTTGGCAAGCGTACGCTTTAGCGGTCTGATCCGTGAAGGCCGTAACATGGCGCCACAGACCTTCGATGAAGTCTGGAATCTCAGCAAACCGCTGCAGGGTGCTGGCGGATGGGTGTTGTCTGGCATTCAACAAATGGGTCAAAGCCATTAAGCCAGTCATCGAGCGCCTCAGTCTTAGCGGGCTGGGTGCGCTTTTTCGACAAAACCCTTGGGCTGCTCAACGTCTTGCCGGGTTCGCTGGCAAGACGTTTTGCTTTCATCTTATTGACGGGCCCAGTGCGCTGCCCTCACACTGGTCGATGCGTATTGCACGCGATGGGTATCTAGAAGCGGCCCATGTTGAAAGCCACGACTTGAGCCTCAGCTTGAGTTTTGAGTCTGGTTTGGTCGCCCAAGTGGTCCAGCAAGGTCCGCAAGCGCTTTTGTCCAAGCTTAAGCTCGAGGGCGATGTGTTGTTGGCGGCAGCACTTGGAGAGGTGTTTCGAGATTTGCAATGGGACTTGATCGAGCCGGTTTCAGCTTATACCGGTCCGATCATCGCGCATCGTCTTGATCTTCAGCTTCAGCGTTGTGTTTCGGGTTTGAAGCAATGGTTTGCTGGTTCGGCATCGGCAAGGCGCGAGCCATCCACTGCATCACAAGAAACCAGGCCAAGGCCATCAATGTAGGCCCTAAAAATACCCCGATCACGCCGAAGGCAATGACGCCTCCCACAGCACCCACCAAGGTGAGCACGAAAGGCATGGCTGAACCTCGGCTAATCAGCATGGGCTTAATCACGTTGTCTGCACTTGAAATAACCAAAGCACCCCAGACCAGCATGAATATGGCCCAGGGCATTTCACCTTGTTGAAGCAGCCAAAATGCCGCTGGCCCCCAAACAAGCGCTGTGCCAAAGGGTACAAAAGCCCCCAAGAAGGTAAGTAGTCCTAAGGTGAATGCTTTGGGCACGCCTGCCAAGGCGTAGCCCGCCCATCCTAATAAGCCCGATACCAAAGCCGTACCGACGATACCGTAGACGACGCCTTCAATCGTTCGGGCAGTAAGGCTCAATAACTCAGGTCCTTCGGCTGAAAGTCGTCGGGCGCCCTGGTTTAACCAGGCCGCGATCCTTTCGCCATCGCGTAAAACAAAAAACGATAAAAACACAGCGATAAGCAGTTCAGCGATCCCGCTGCTTACTTCTCTAGCCGCGCTCAAAATCAAGCCACGGTGTTGCTCGAGCAGCGCTAAGGACTGCGCAAGCAGCGCGCTCCCATCATGACGATAGTGGGCCCATTGATCAGCAAGCCATTGCCCCAGCAGTGGGATGGTGCCGAGCCATAGCGGTGGTTCGGGCAGTCCGTCTTGCATCAGATGGCGGACTTGGCTTAAAAGGTCTTCGGTATAGTTCGCAAGCAAAACGCTTGCCGCTGCTATCGGCGCAACAAGCAGGCCCAATAAGGCCAGACTGATGAAACTCGCAGCCAAACCACGACCCAATCTCATCTTGTGGGCCATTAAGTCGCGCAGCGGCCATAAGGTAATACTCACAATCGCCGCCCAGAGAAGGGCGCTAAAAAACGGCAAAACCACCAGCACAGCGGCAATCAGCAAGACGATTGCTGCGGCAATCCCGAGCCAACGGTCGGTGCTACGATGATTTCCCATAAGGCAATGCTAAAGCGAAAGCGGGGAAAACGCAGCCATGGGCTTGAGGAGCGTTTGACGCGGGCTCAGATCAAGCACCGGCTTAGGCCCTAAAGATGAAGTAAACCGCGCCCACCAGGCAAAGCCCAGCCCATAGATAGTCGAGCTTAAAAGGCTGGTTCATCACCAGCATGGAAAACGGCAAAAAGACAGCCAGCGTGATCACCTCTTGCATGATTTTGAGCTGTCCGAGGTTGAGTTGGGTAAAACCGATGCGATTGGCTGGCACTTGGAGCAAATATTCAAACAAAGCAATGCCCCAGCTGATCAAGGCTGCCCACCACCAGGGTTTGTCGGCCAGATGCTTTAAATGGCCGTACCATGCCCAGGTCATGAAAACATTGGAAACAATAAGCATCGATCCACTAATAAGTGTGATTTGTCCGAAGCTTGCCTGGCTGAGCCAGGCTGTCCAATGGGTTGTGAGTGATTGAAACATGGTGGTCGGTGAGGTAAACCCTGGTAGGGAGGTTATCGCGAATTGAGCCAGGATTGGATCGAGTGGCTCGCTGTCTTTACGGCCTTGACGGCTGTGGGCCTCGGTGTGTTGGGTCGACGCATCACTTGGGTTTTCTGGCTGATTTCTAGCCTGCTTTACCTCAGGATTTTTGCCGAGGCAAAGCTATGGGCCGATACTGCCTTGCAGCTTGTTTTTATGCTTGCGGCGGTTTGGGGTTGGCTGCGCTGGGGCCGACAAGTGTTTTCACCTGGTGTCATGCCTGTGAGGGCAAGGTTAGCCGCTTTGTCTTGTGCCTGTTTATGCTGGCTTGCGCTCTATGGTTTGCTCGCCAGCATGGGAGGCCATGCTGCGCTTGCTGACGCTTTTGTTGGCGCATTCAGCCTTGTAGCCCAGATTCTTATGGTGCGTCAAAGGCTTGAACATTGGTTGTTTTGGCTTGCGGCAAACTTGATGGGCGTGGGGCTTTTCTGGCTTCAGGGCTTGAAAGCAACAGCGGGTCTGTATCTGCTCTTTGCGCTTCTTGCCATGGTGGGTTTGCGGCAATGGCAGCGGCAGCTCGCAATCAATAAAGCCTCAAGCTGATGAAAATCGGCCATCAACAAGCGTTCTTGAGCGATTGGGTTGGCAGGCAACCATCATGCAAGCTTTGCAGCAAAAGCCCTTGGGCGCGATGCACCAAGTGAGTGTGATTGCGATGCTTGGTGGCGAGTGCACAGGCAAAACCAAGCTTGCACAGTCTCTGGCACACACGCTCAAGCTCGGTTATGTACCCGAGACCCTGCGATTATTTGTTGGGGAGCATCAGCGCAGTCCGCGCCAGGATGAGCAAGAGGCAATCTTGATGGCCCAATGCGATGCGATCGACAAGGCACTTTGCGGACTTGACCGCGCTCCAATCGGTCCCGTGTTGATCTGTGACACCTCTCCTTGGATGACTGCTGTTTACAGCTTGCAGTACTTTGGCGATGCCAGCCTATTTGCCAAGGCCAAGCACTTGATGCTGGACTTAGCCGAAACTTATCGTTTTCGCTGGCGCCATTTTCACTGCGCTGATGACATCGCATGGCAGGCGGACGGCGTGCAGCGCGATGGGCCTGGTCAGCGTGTACTTAGCCGCGTGCTCATTGAGCAGTACCCACCTTTGCAAGGAGCGATTGGCCATGACAGGGTCGAGTTGCTTCAAGGCGGCTTTGAGCAACGTTTGACTATGGTGCGAGCAATGCTCGCTCGCCGGTGCTTGGACTGATTCACCATGTCGAAAGGCACCTGAGAAGAACAAAAGGCCTTGCGATAACCTCAATCGAGTCCTAAGCATTGCGCTGACTTCGTTTTGTCATGTGCTAGGATTCGCTCTTCGCTAGGGGTCCCGTAAAACCGCCACATCGCTAACGCGCTTTGGGGCGTCTGCTTGCAGACGGGTGAGAAAAACCCTTCGAACCTGATCGAGTTAAGACTTGCGCAGGGAAGCGTGTGTTCGGAGGCAGTTGCAGCCATGCTCAACTGTGATCCGAGCCGTATTCCGAGCCTTTTATCTTGTCTCTGCAGTGTTCGAAGGTTCGAACAAGGAATCGACAAGCATGGATAAAGGCAAACAGCGTGCTCCATTGAAATCGCGGGTTTTATCGAAAGCAGGCGCGCAAGCACAAAGCCAGGCTCCATTCATAGGCATGATCTGCGCGGTGCATGCCTTATGTTTGGGCTCGCTTTCAAATGCCTGGGCTCAGCAAGAGCGACTCGAAGTCCGCAGCAGCAGCCTTCAGACCGAAGCCGCCTCGCTGACAGGCTTTGCCAGCCCTTTGCAAAACCTGCCTTTTGCGATCACGAACATCGACACCGATGCGCTCAAGTCCTTCGGGCTCCAAGCTCTATCGGATGTACTGCGAAGCGATCCGGCAGTTTCGGATGCATACAACACACTGGGCTATCCCGAAAACTTTGCGATTCGGGGCTTTCTGATTGATCCTCGGCTCAACTATCGGCGAGACGGCATGCCGGTTAATGGGCATGCGCCAGTTTCCTTTGAAAACAAGGCTTCGGTGCTTGTACTCAAGGGTGCTTCGGGCATGTTTGCGGGCAGTTCCTCACCGGGTGGTATGGTCGACTTTGTGCTCAAACGGCCCGGTAGCGAGGCCATCCGAAGTGCAGTTTTTAGCCTGTCGGAGCGTGGTACCCGCTACGCTGCGGCGGATCTCTCAGACCGTTTCGGGTCTTCTGGCGCTCTTGGTGTGCGGTTGAATCTCGCCACTGAGACGAGGCGACCCATGGTCGAGCGCGCCCCCGGCGATCGGCAGTTCCTTTCTGCCTTGATCGATTGGAAAATGCCAGGCGGTGGGCTTTTGACGTGGGATGTCGAGCGCCATTTGTATTCACAAATCTCAGTGCCCGGTGCGAGCCTTCTCGATGGGCGATTGCTGCCTGCCGTATTGCCGCGACGCAACTTGAATGATCAGGCTTGGTCAGCACCTTTTGAGAGTCAGGAAACGGCGAGTGCTTTGCGTTGGAGTCAGAGTCTCGGTGCAGACTGGGTAGTACGGGCCGCCAGTTCGTTTCAAGCGCTTCGTACCAATGA
>VGHV01000177.1 GCA_016868095.1 Betaproteobacteria bacterium | reverse complement strand
TTGAGCGCACCCACTTGTATCGAAAGCTAAAGCAGCTTGGCGTGGAGTTGGGTCGCAGCACGCGGCGTGAAGTTTAAGTGCTTATCCTAAGATCGATCTTTATAAAGTACCGATCTTGGATTTGTATTTACTCAGGCTTAACGATGACTTAGAAGCGTGCCGCTTCCAGCATGCGGTCTTAAAGGTCTGGCTTGATTGCTGGCAACAAGAGCGACCGTGTGCTTTACTGCTCAATCATGTCCTGGCGCAAAACGATATCCCCTGGAAGCTTATGCTGGCTGAGTCCATGCATGCAATAAGCAAGCAAGCCTCACTGACCGACTCGACGGCTTGGGAGCAAGCCCTTCTAGTCAAACAGCTTGCACCGAGTTGCCTATGTTGTGCTCAACAAGGCCAGCTTGGTCTGGTGCTGGCAAGTCTTTATCGCGGGCTCAAAGCTTTTCGAAAGGCGACTGCCATAGCCTCGGATGAGACGGCCAACCGACTTGCTGTGCTGCTTGTTGGCAGCCCCCAGTTGAGCGAAGCTAAGCTCATGCGAGGGCTTCGCTATTTGCAGCCGCCAGTGCGCGTTCTGCCTGTTGCCTGGGGCGGGCAAACGCCCTAACCTTTATGCTTACGGTTTAGTCTTTCATTTGCGATAACGGTCCGGGCGAATGTCCTCTTGCATCGCCAATACGACTTGCACAGCGATCAAGTTGAGCAAGCGTTGTGTCATCGATAGGAATGGCCTTTGCCCTTGCCAGACGCATGGCAACTTCGGGTTCACCGGGAAGCAGCACCCGCCCTGGATAAAGCGTCGCTGCGATCGCCGCAGCCTCTGAGCTTTGCGCTGGTGACATTTGCGAGTCTTCACTAAGCGCAGCCGATTCAAGCCATTGAATAAATCGCCCCATCTCCTCTGAAAAATACCCGGCCTGGCCAAGCCTTGTCGGATCGATGAGTATGACCAGCATATTGTTCCAAATCGCATATTGTTGTGGAAAATGCGCTGGATGAATGCTTTCCCCGCCGATGAGTGCAGCGCCCAGCAACTCACAAACCACCGCAAGTCCATAGCCTTTGTGACCCCCAAAGGTTAAAAGCGATCCGAACTCACCTTGTTCGTCTGCTTCAAACATCACCGCTGGCTGATTGGTGGGATGGCCTTTTGCATCGATCAGGCAGCCATCAGGAACTGCCACAGCTTTGTTATGAGCTACGCGAACCTTACCGTGAGCAATCGCACTTGTGGCAAAGTCAACAATGATCGGCGCTTGCCCACTGCGCGGTATCGCAGCTGTAAAAGGATTGGTCAAGAACCGTGCTTGAGCGCCTCCATAGGGCGCAACCATGGTGGGCGCGCCAATCGCGTTGGTGAAGTGCACCGCCACGAGACCCTTGGCCGCAGCCATCTCGGCCCAGTGGCCGATACGGCCGATATGGTGGCTATTACGCAGCCCAAAAATGCAGTGACCGTGAAGCTTGGCACGCTCAATCCCCAGATCCATGGCTTGTCGCGCCATCGACTGGCCCATACCCCGCTGGCCGTCAGCGATAAACAAGGCACCTGCATCATGAACAAGCGAAAGTTGCTGATTCAACCGAAGCTCGTGATTCAAGCACGAGGCAACATAACGGTCATTCATGCCCACGCCATGAGAGTCGTGACCACTTAAATTAGCCAGCACCAGATGTTTGGCGGTGTCTTGGGCTTCGTTGAGTTCACTGCCGGCACAACGCCACAGTTGTTCTACCCACTGTTCTAAGCGCTGCGGATTAATCTGGAAGTTGGCCATCTCCTGTCCTTTTCATGAAGTATTCTCGCCCCATGATCCTACGCTTTCAGCGGTTTTGGCGAATCTGAAAGACCATGGGCGTTCTATACTCAAGGGCTTCGCTCAACAAGCTTTAACACGCCGGTGATATCGCGACGAAAGATCCGCATGAAGCTCTGAGCTCAATCTACCGCGATGAGATTTGACGTGAGTCCTTTAGAACAAGACCTTCGAGCACGCATGGCCAAACGCATCTTGGTGCTCGACGGCGCCATGGGCACCATGATTCAACGCTATCGCTTAAGCGAAGCCGATTTTCGTGGCGAGCGGGTATTCAGTGTTAGCTGTGCGCAGCCCGATGCACCAGGGGCTAAGCAAGATGCACCTGGTGCTCGGCCTGTGGCGAGCCTGCTATCGGAGATTGCTGCGATGCCAAAGCCTGCGCAATTTGCGCATGATGTCAAAGGCAATAACGAACTTTTAAGCCTCACCCAGCCATCGCTCATTTACGATATTCATCACCAGTACTTGTTGGCCGGCGCTGATCTGATCGAAACCAATACCTTTGGCGCAAGTTCGGTCGCTCAGGCCGATTACGGGCTCTCTAGCTTCGCTTATGCGATGAATCTTGCATCAGCCAAGCTCGCAAGCGCAGCCGCTGCAGCGTTCTCCGAGGCAAATCCAAAGTGGCCACGTTATGTTGCCGGTGCGCTTGGACCACAACCTCGCACGGCCTCGATCTCGCCCGATGTCAACGACCCGGGGGCACGCAACATCGACTTTGAAGCCTTAAGACAAACCTATAGCGAACAATTGCGCGGGTTGCTTGACGGTGGCATCGATGTCATTCTTGTTGAAACCATTTTCGATACGCTCAACGCAAAAGCTGCGATTTTCGCAATCGAGGAAGCTTTCGAAGCCCGTGGCAAGCGTTGGCCTGTGATGATCTCTGGAACGGTGACTGATGCCTCAGGCCGGATTTTATCGGGACAAACCGTTGAAGCTTTTTGGAACGCTATACGCCATGCCAAACCAATGACGGTGGGGCTTAATTGCGCACTCGGTGCAGCCCTCATGCGGCCCTATGTACAAGAGCTCTCGCAAAAGGCAGATACCTTGGTATGTGTTTATCCCAATGCGGGTTTACCCAATCCAATGTCGGATACTGGCTTTGATGAAACGCCTGAGATCACTGCAAGACTGCTCAAAGAGTTTGCACAAAGCGGCTTTGTGAATATCGCAGGAGGATGCTGCGGGACCACTCCAGAACATATCGCAGCAATTGTTGAGGCGGTAAAAGATTGCAAGCCGCGATTAATCCCCGATCTTGAGCCTGCGATGCGCTTATCGGGCTTAGAACCTTTAAATATCAAGACCGATAGCTTATTTGTAAATGTCGGTGAGCGCACCAATGTGACAGGATCAAAGCAGTTTGCCCGCTTGATCTTGGAGGAGCGCTTCGACGAAGCCTTAGCGGTGGCAAGGCAGCAAGTAGAACACGGTGCACAAATCATCGATGTCAACATGGATGAGGCTATGCTCGATTCAGAGGCTGCCATGGTTCGCTTTTTGAACATGCTCGCATCAGAGCCCGACATCGCGCGCGTGCCGATCATGATTGATAGTTCCAAGTGGTCGGTAATCGAAGCGGGCTTGCGCTGCGTTCAGGGCAAGTCGATTGTCAACTCGATATCGTTAAAAGAAGGCGAGCATAGCTTTTTGCATCAGGCAAGACTTTGCCAGCGCTATGGTGCTGCCGTGATTGTGATGGCTTTTGACGAGCAGGGCCAGGCCGACAGCTTTGCGCGAAAGGTCTCGATTTGTGAGCGTGCCTACAGGCTATTGGTGGATCGGCTGCAATTTGATCCGCAAGATATCGTGTTTGATCCCAATATCTTTGCGGTGGCCACAGGGATCGAAGAGCACGATCGCTATGGACTTGATTTCATCGAAGCTTGTGCGTGGATTAAGCAGCATTTGCCTGGCGCCAAAATTTCGGGCGGCGTCTCTAATGTGTCCTTTAGTTTTCGTGGCAACGATTTGGCGCGCGAAGCGATTCACACCGTGTTTTTGTATCACGCCATTCGGGCCGGCCTCTCGATGGGTATCGTCAATGCTGGGATGATCGGTGTTTATGATGATCTTGATCCCGAGCTTCGAGCCCTGGTCGAAGATGTCTTGTTATATCGCCAGCCTTTAGCCGATCCGCAAGCACTTGGCGATCAGGCTCAAACAAGCACCGAGCGATTGATTGTGAAGGCGGCGTCGCTCAAAGGCGATGGTGCCCAACGCGAAGAGCAATTGGCCTGGCGCGAGTCATCGGTTGAGCAACGTATTTCGCATGCTTTGGTTCACGGCCTAACCCAGTGGATTACCGAAGACACCGAAGAGGCCTGGCAGCAAATTCTTGCCCGTGGCGGTAAACCGATCGAGGTGATCGAAGGCCCATTGATGCAAGGCATGAATTTAGTGGGTGATTTGTTTGGTGCGGGCAAGATGTTTTTACCCCAGGTGGTGAAATCGGCCCGGGTGATGAAGCAGGCCGTTGCTCATTTGATTCCCTATATCGAAGCTGATAAAGCGGCGTCGGGGCAAAACCAGAGCAGGGGCAAGATCCTTATTGCAACCGTTAAAGGTGATGTTCACGATATTGGTAAAAATATTGTTGCAGTCGTTTTGCAATGTAATAATTTTGATGTGGTTAATCTTGGCGTCATGGTGCCAGCTAGTGAGATCCTTGCGCAAGCAAAAGCGCATCAAGTCGATGCGATTGGCTTATCGGGACTTATCACACCCTCGCTTGAGGAAATGGCGCATGTGGCTGCCGAGATGGAGCGCGATGAGTATTTTAAAGAACGTTCTACGCCTTTATTAATTGGCGGGGCGACAACCTCACGAATCCACACCGCGGTTAAAATTGCGCCACACTACAGTCACCCGGTGGTACATGTACTTGATGCGTCACGCTGCGTGCCGGTGGCACAACAATTATTATCGAAAGAACAACGTCCAAGCTTTATCGATCAGCTAAAAAAAGATTATGAAAAATTACGTGAACAACATGCTCAAGGTCGCGGCCCGGCGCTAAACAGCCTGGCGCAGGCTCGCAGTAATGCACCGCGCATCGACTGGTCGAACTTTAAGCCGCACAAGCCTAAATTCATTGGCTTTCGACATTTTCAAAATCTTGATTTGGCAAGTCTTGTGCCCTATATCGACTGGCAGCCCTTTTTTCAAACTTGGGACTTGCACGGTCCCTACCCAGCCATCTTGCAAGATCCCGTCGTGGGCGACACCGCAAACAAGCTTTTTGCCGATGCCCAGCAAATGCTCAAGCGCATCCTGGCCGGGCGCTGGATCAAAGCGCATGCTTCGATTGGTTTTTGGCCTGCGCAAGGCCAAGGCGATGATATTCATCTTTTTAGTGATGAGGCTTGCAGCAAGCCGCTGATGGTTTGGCATAATTTGCGCCAGCAAACAGCGAAAAAATCGGGTGTTGCGAATAAGTCGCTTGCCGACTACGTGATGCCAAAAGATGTGGGATATAATGATTATATCGGTATGTTCGCTCTAACAGCAGGTGATGGCGCTGACGAGCGCGCCGCTCAAATGCAAAATGATCATGATGATTACGGGGCGATCATGCTCAAAGCACTTGCCGATCGTTTTGCCGAGGCGCTAGCCGAAGCGATGCACGAGCGTGTTCGCAAAGACCTTTGGGCCTACGCGGCAGATGAATCATTCAAGGCCTTGGATCTCATTCAAGAGGCTTATCAGGGTA
>VGHV01000176.1 GCA_016868095.1 Betaproteobacteria bacterium | reverse complement strand
CGGGCCTGCAAAAAGACTTGTGAAGAAGCCATTAGGGCTTACTTTCGGCCTTTGGCTGTATCACGACCCGAACACGTCCGGAGGGATTTGAAGCCTGCGATGAACTGCTTGTTGTTGGTGATCCAGCGCGATTAACCTCGTAGCGCTCTTTGCGGCTGTCATAGACGATGAGTTCGCCTTGCATAAGATCCGCAGCTTTTCCCTCAACGGCACGTCGCATTTCAGCGGCATCCTCGAGTCGCACGATCTCATCACGTGCTGAGTAAAAGAGTTTTCGAGCTTGGCCTTCGATCATTTCGTTGACCGCTTCGCGTTTTTGTCTGAACTCAACGGGTTTGCCAAGCGCGGTGGCCGATTGATAGCCTTCTTGATCTTCGATGACTTCGATCTCATCGGCACGGATTTGCAAACTACCCTTGGTAAGTATTACTTTGCCTTGAAATTTGCTGATGCGACGGGCTTCATCGTGTACGAAATGGTCCGCCTCGACCGTCATAGGTTTTGTTCGGTCAGCACGCTCAGCAAATAGTGAAGGGCTCACAAGCCCAAGCACCAGGCTAAGGCAAAGGGTTTTAATCCTAAGTGCTTGACTCATGGTTTCGCTCTGCCCGCATGGAGGGACTCGTTTTGGCTTGCAGGGAAGAAGGCTTGCACCCTGGCTCCTAGCCGCAATTGTTTTTCTGCCTGATCGAGCACAAGCTGCCTGCCGGTCACCCAACGCTCGCCTTGTTCAATGCGGACCTCATCGGGCAACTCGATACGCTCTTTGCTCGCATCAATCAGGGCCCTTTCGCTTTGAATTTGCAAACTGGGCGTTTGTAGCGTTTTACGAACAATAACGACCGACCCGCTTAGGCTTGCTGACTGCCCATCGTCGCTTGTCATCCCTTCGCGGGCTGAAATTTGGGTGTGACTGTCCGCAGAGCTCAACCACAGTTTTGGCTCGATAAGCTTAAGTTGCTCGCGATCAGGCACATGCTCGAGTCGATCCGCTCGCAATTGCATCGACGCAAGGCCCTCATGGTTATAGCGCAACATGTGCACCGTGCTAGCGTAGTAGTCAGCTTGCCCGCGGGCCAGTGTGGTCTGTTTGGCGTCCTGTCTGCCCGCAAGTTGTAAGGCGAGGTAGGCGCTTGAACCAGCGACCACCAAAAGGCTTACCAAAAGCCCGACTTGCGACCAGCTAAGTCGGTGCTTCAAGAATCTAAATCGAGATTGGGGCGTCATCAAACCACCCCAGCTTGCAACAAATCATGAATATTGAGCGCACCGACCAAGATGCCCTTGGCATCGGTCACCAAGACTTGGGTAATACGCCTTGATTCCATCATATGCGCTGCTTCGCTTGCCAAGGCTTGCGGGCCTAAACAGGCCGGATTGGGGTGCATCCATTGGGCGATGGGCTGGCTTAGAAAATCGCTTCCAGTTTCCAGCGCTCGTCTTAAGTCGCCATCGGTGAAAATGCCGACGGCGCGTTGTTGCTGATCAACAACAGCTGTCATGCCGAGCCGCTTTTTGGTCATTTCAATCACCGCAGCCTTGGTGTCGGCTTCACGATCAACCGAGGGAATAGCATCGCCGGTTCGCATCAGATCGCCCACCATCGTAAGCAATCGGCGACCCAGCGCACCGCCCGGATGCGAGAGCGCAAACTGCTCGGCATTAAAGCCTCTGGCCTCGAGCAAGGTGACAGCAATTGCATCGCCCATGGCCATTGCAGCCGTCGTGCTCGCGGTCGGTGCGAGGTTGAGTGGGCAGGCTTCGCGAGTAACCTTGACCAGAACATGCACATCGGATTGGAGCGCGAGGGTCGATTGCGCATCGCCCGTCATGGCAATAAGCGCTGTACCGCGCCGCTTAAGCAGCGGCAAAATCCGCACAATCTCCTCAGTCTGGCCAGAGTTTGAAAGTGCGAGCACTAAGTCCTGAGCGGTCACCATACCAAGGTCGCCGTGGCTGGCTTCTGCGGGATGCAAGAAAAAAGCCGGTGTACCCGTCGATGCAAGCGTCGCTGCGATTTTATGGGCAACATGGCCCGATTTGCCCATCCCGGTCGCAATCACCTTACCTTTGCAGGCAAGCAGCATCTCGCAGGCCTTGATCAGCTCCGCACTACGTGGGCTTTGAGGGTCTGCCTCAAAACCCGCCGCGAGTTCTTCGAGTGCTTGAGCTTGAATCCCAAGGGCCTCGCGCGCTGAGGCGATAAGCCTTAGAGGGTCGTGTACGGGCTTGGGCATGGATTCCTTGATCGGGGCCTAGAATGGCGTGATGTCTGAGTATACAAACCCCGGTCTTTTTGAGCTCGCGCTCGGCCTCATGCTCGCGGTTACCGCTGCGGTGGTCGTTTTGCGCAAACTCGGCCAACCTCCCCTGGTTGCTTACCTCTTTGTTGGGGTGACGCTCGGGCCCTGGCTGTCGCGGGCCTTGGCCAATGATGAAGTCGTCAAACACCTTGGCGAACTCGGGGTCGTCTTGCTGATGTTCACCTTGGGGCTCGAATTCAATCTAGCAAAGTTGCGCTCGATGCGGCAACACGTCTTCGTGTTGGGGGCCTTGCAAGTTGGTTCAACACTGATCTTGTCGGTTTTGATGTTGCTGCTGTTACCAGCGTGGATGATCAGCCGATTGCTGCCTGCAGAAGCGGACTGGAAAACCGGCTTTGTGATCGGTGCGGCGCTGGCGATGTCATCAACAGCGCTGATTACCAAACTATTGGCTGAGCGTCGAGAACTAGAAAGTGAACACGGACGGCGCGCTTTTGGGGTCTTGCTTTTCCAGGACCTTGCGGTGATTCCTCTGCTTGTCGTGATTCCCGCGCTTGGGGGCGGCGATTCGCTGTTAAACGACTTGTCTTTAGCGCTGCTCAAGGCTGCCGTCTTGCTCTTTGTTTTACTTCGCATCGGCCCCTTTGTGATGCGTCGCTGGTTTCGTATGGTGGCAAGGCAGCGATCGCACGAGCTTTTTACCGTCAATGTTTTGTTGGCGAGTCTCTTTTTTGCCTGGTTAACCCATGCGGCTGGCTTGTCGATGGAGTTGGGCGCCTTTGTCGCTGGTATGTTGATTGCTGAAACCGAGTTCAAAGTGCAGGTTGAAGATGACATCAAGCCCTTTCGCGATCTTCTATTGGGATTGTTTTTTGTAACGATCGGAATGAAGCTTGACTTGCGCGAGTTGCCTGCGATTTGGCCCGAAGTGCTCATGCTATTGGTGTTGATCATTCCCCTTAAAGCATTGCTGATCGCCTTTTTAGTTCGATCGCTGCGGGCAAGTGAGGGCATTGCGATTCGAACCGCGATTTGGCTTGCCCAGGGTGGTGAATTCGGCTTTGTGCTTTTAGGTCTTGGTCTCTCGGCTGGCTATTTCCCAAGTTCGACCATGCAAGTGATGCTTGCCGCCATGCTCTTATCGATGCTCGCTGCCCCCGTGTTGATACAACGCGCTGATTGGTTGGCCATGCGTTTTTCGCCGCAAGACTGGATGATGCAGTCGGTTCGCATGCAGCAAATTGCTAGCAAAGCCTTTGGCCGTAGCGGCCATGTCGTAATTTGTGGCTTTGGTCGGAGCGGCCAGAGCCTTGCGCGACTGTTGCGTAGTGAATCGGTTCAATACCTTGCGTTAGATACCGACCCAGACCGCGTGCGCATTGCCTCAAAGGCTGGTGAGCCGGTTGCTTATGCCGATTCATCAAAGCGGGAAGCCCTGATCTCGGTTGGTTTGCAGCGAGCGGCCGCTTTGGCCATTACCTTTGACGACACCCCAACCGCTGAGCGGGTGTTGCACTTGGTACGCGAACTTGCCCCTAAGCTCCCGGTGCTTGTTCGAACAGCCCATGAAGCTGATATTGAGCGGCTTCGAGCGGCTGGTGCTACCGAGGTGATCCCAGAAATTATCGAGGGCAGCCTTATGATGGGCTCGCACGTGATGGCACTTGCAGGTGTCTCGCTTCCCAAAGTGTTTCGCAGGGTTCGAGAGGTGCGCGCTGATCGCTATGAGATGTTACAGGGCTATTTTGAGGGAGCCGATGATCGGCACGACGATTTGATTGAACATGATTCGGTGATGCTTCGGAGTATCGAAGTGCCCGAGGATTCCGCTTGGGCCGAACAAGAGCCTGCGCGATTAATCGCTGGCGCTGCGGCACGGCTGATTGCGGTTATTCGTGAGGGTCAACGGATGGCAGCCTCGGACGTTGCAGTGATGAAGGGGCAGGACTTACTCATCCTCTCAGGCACAGGTGAAGGCCTGCAAGAGCTTGAAGATCGCTTGCTCGAAGAGCGACCATCGATGGTTCAGCAAGCAACTGCCAATGCCTCAGGCCCCAAGCCCCCGTTATGACCGAGCCTTTGATTTCATTCAATGATGTTGACTTTGGGTACGGTCAGCGAACCATCTTGCAAGCTTTGTGTTTTAGCGTCGAGCAGGGTGAATTGCTGGCCATTATGGGAGGCTCAGGCAGTGGCAAGACGACGATCCTGCGCTTGATCGGCGGCCTCGTACGACAGCAGCGTGGCTCTATTCGTGTGCGTTCCCAGGCTATGGAGAGCCTTAATGAGGTTGCTTTGCGAGCACTTCGCCGTCATATGGGGATGCTGTTCCAAGCCGGCGCTTTGTTTACCGATCTATCTGTTTTTGAGAATGTTGCCTTTCCCTTGCGCGAACACACCCGTCTCCCCGAGCGGATGATCCGGGATCTGGTGTTCATGAAACTTCACGCGGTCGGCCTACATGCTGTGGGCGAGCGAATGCCCTCCGAGTTATCAGGTGGTATGGCCAGGCGAGTGGCTCTGGCAAGAGCGATCGCACTCGATCCGCCGATTTTGATGTGTGACGAGCCATTTGCAGGGCTCGATCCGATCTCGCTTGGTACGGTGGCAGGCTTATTGCGTCGACTCACAAAGTCGCTGGGACTTACCACTTTGCTCGTTACCCACGATGTTGAAGAGAGTCTTGCGATTGCCGATCGCATCATCCTTGTCGGTAACGGCCGAATTATGGCGGTGGGCACCCCACAGGCGATGCGAGAAAGTAGCGATCCCTTCGTGCGCCAATTCATCGACGGCACCGAACATGGGCCTGTGCCTTTTCATGCACCGGGGCCAAATCTGGGCGTACTTCTTGAACTGGAGCGTCCTTGATGGGCAGGTTTGGGATGGTCGGTTTGCGTTCACTTGGCGCTTGGGTGATTGGCCAATTGACGCAACTTGGCAGGCTGGCATGCTTTTATGCCAGGCTCAGTATGTTGTTTTGGTCTGCGTTTACAAGACCACGCCTGCTGCTCGCCCAGTTGCATTTTGTAGGAAACCGCTCGCTTGCCATCACACTTGTGTCGGGTCTTTTCGTTGGGTTTGTACTCGGACTTCAGGGCTATTACACCCTTAATCGCTATGGTTCAGAAGAGGCGCTTGGCTTACTGGTTGCGCTCTCCTTAGTTCGTGAATTGGGTCCGGTGGTGGCCGCCTTGCTTTTCGCAGGTCGGGCGGGCACGTCGCTGACTGCCGAAGTGGGTCTTATGAAGGCTGGTGAACAACTTGATGCTATTTCGAT